>JAGGUU010000011.1 GCA_021158305.1 Candidatus Bathyarchaeota archaeon | reverse complement strand
GTTAAAGGAAAGATCCTTATAGCAGCCATATTTCTCCTTCCATCAGCTATTCCAGGAATCATGCATCCTTACGTTTGGATAAGTATGCTTGAGCCAAAATATGGAACCCTCAACACAATATTAAAGTTCTTTGGACTGCCTCCTCAAAGCTGGACGTACGGAGCTGTCGTGGAAAGCTTAATAATGATAAACACTTGGGCTGGTTATACGTTCACTATGATATTAATGGCGTCGGCCTTTAAGAGCATACCTCGAGAATATTATGAAGTCGCGGAGATTTATGGCGCGTCAAGATGGCAGAAGTTTAGGAAGGTTACCCTTCCACTTATCAAGTTTCCATTAATATTATGCTTAATCTTGATATTCAAGGAGGATATAGATGACTTCACGTACGCATACATGTTTACTGGAGAGTCGCCACGCCCCGATTTTAAAACAGAACTTTTATCGCTTTACGCATATCATAAAGCCTTCCATTATTATGAACTCGGGTTTGGATGTGCTGTCGGTTTCGTAATCGCGATTATAGTCTTCGCACTCACATTATTACAACTGAGAGTTGCAAGAGTGTAAAAATATGAAGGAATGACCATGAGTGGCATATTAAAAAAGATAGGGGAGCCGAGCTACACCCTTCTAGAGTATGTTGTGCTTATAACGTTGATGACGTACGTACTAACACCTCTCCTCTGGTTGTTGGAGACTTCAGTCAATACAGATCCAGTACCATACTTATCCATACCGAAAGGAATAACCATAGACCATTTCATTGCTGTATTAACCAACAGGCCCATAACTGGCGGCTATGCCGCACATCCAGTTTATATGACCCGATGGATCGTGAACAGTCTAATAATCTCGGGCACAACGGTGATAATAGTGGTCATATTGGCGGTGCTGGCTAGCTATTCTCTCTCCAGACTGAGATTCAGAGGAAAGAATCTTTTGATGACATTGATCTTATTATCGGGGTTTATGCCTCGTATGGCAATGATCCTTCCACTCTTCCAGCTATGTAGAACACTGGGTCTTGTGGATAACCTAATAGGCGTAGCTATAGTGGTAGCGTCAGGAACATTACCAACCCAGATATGGATTTTAAAGGGATTCTTTGATCAGCTACCGAGAGATCTAGAAGAGCAGGCTTGGATATGCGGATGTGACAGAGTATCAGCCGTCTTCAGAATAATATTACCTAATGTTGGACCTGGCTTAGCAGTAGTCGCGTTTATGAGTTTTCTAAGCGGTTGGGGAGCATTCACAATACCGCTTATACTTATACGAAGAGAATACTTATTCCCGATCTCTTTAGGGATAGCTTCAGTATTCATACATAATCCAGGAGAAATAGGATTAGTTGTAGATTATGGTCCCACCTGTGCATTAGCTGTTCTTTACGCTATTCCCTCAATCGCTCTATATATATTATTGAGGGAACGTCTCATGGAGATAAGACTGGCCAGATTGGAAGTGAGGTAGGATGGTAGAAATTACGCTTGAAAACCTAACTAAGTATTTCGGCTCCGTCAAGGCCCTTGATAATTTGAACCTAAAGATTCACGATAAGGAACTCATGGTCTTACTTGGGCCTTCCGGATGCGGAAAGACTACTACTTTGAGGATTATAGCCGGGCTTGAAAAAGCTACAAGTGGACACCTGTATTTTGGAAATAAGCTCATGGATAAAGTCCCCGTAAGAGAGAGAAACGTTTCCATGGTCTTCCAAAGCTACGCCTTATTCCCACATATGAAAGTTTTTGATAACATCGCGTTTCCACTGGTGATAGCAAAATATCCTAAGGATGAAATAAAGAAGAGAGTAAAGGAGATAGCTGAAATCTTAAGAATAGATGACTTGCTTGATAGGAAACCCCATCAATTATCCGGCGGCCAGCAACAGAGAGTAGCCCTAGGCAGAGCATTAATAAGGAAACCCACAGTCCTCCTTCTGGATGAGCCTCTTGCAAACTTGGACGCAAAGCTCAGAGTAGAGATGAGATCCGAAATTAAGAGGCTTCAACGATCGTTTGAAAGCACAGCTATTTACGTAACGCATGACCAAGTTGAGGCGATGAGCATCGCTGATAGAATAGCCGTCCTAAAGGATGGACAATTACAGCAAGTCGGGACACCAGATGAACTATATCATCACCCAGACAACATATTCGTAGCCGGCTTTATTGGAACACCATCCATGAACCTCTTGGATTGCTCCTTTGATGAAGAAAAGGGCGTTCTAGATTTCGGATCCTTTACACTCGATGTGCCGGAAAATATTAAACCGCTACTAAAAGGGTACAGTGAAGTAATCGTCGGTATAAGAGCTAGAGACCTACAAGTTTCAAAGGAGAAAATGCCAGACAGCATACCCTTAGAGGTTTACACAATTGAACCCCTCGGCGAAGAAACAATAATAATCTTGAGCTCTGAAAACGTAAGGATTAGGGTTGTAACCCACGTAGAATTTAAGGCAGATATTGGAGAGAAGGTGTGGGTTTCATTCGACTTGGACAGGATGCATATTTTCGATAAAAAGACGGAGAAAGCAATAGTATAATTTA
The DNA here is from genome assembly GCA_021158305.1 of Candidatus Bathyarchaeota archaeon. Taxonomy (GTDB): domain Archaea; phylum Thermoproteota; class Bathyarchaeia; order Bathyarchaeales; family DTEX01; genus B63. The sequence goes on along the minus strand of JAGGUU010000011.1, from coordinate 5,154 downwards.
ACAGCAAAACAATCATGAAAAGGGAAAGTTTTCCTCATATAGGCATAGAGGAATATGCACGAAAGAAGGTGAGCTGAATTATAGAGTTAATGAGACGGGATGAGTACCTAGCTATTAATTCTTGTTAGATTCCATTTTTCAAATAGTATCTTCTCCAATTCTTTCTTATCTTCATCTTTTATGTTAAGCATTGGAAGTCTCATATATCCCCCTGCGAGACCCAGCATATCCATCGCGGCCTTGTAAACGCCGTATATCATGTAAGAGCTGACATATGGGTATGGAAGTATCGTGGTTGAAGGTCCATATTTCCTACACATTTTCGCCACGAATTCTTCAAAGGGATCTAATTTTTCCATGAATTCCTTAAGCTTAACATAATCCTTGTTCAGTCCCGCTCTGAGAAGGTCGATGCAGAACTCAGGCATAAAATTCGCGTGTCCAGATACGTATCCTCTAACTCCTAGAAATGCCGTTGCAGCAAACCACCATTCCCCTCTTCCCTGCAATACCGGTACCTTATCTCCGACTGTTTTTATCTGCTCATAGAGAGTTGGTATATACGGCGTGTTCTCTTTTACGGCAACTATGTTATCAGTAGTTTCAACTATCCTTTTGAGAACATGAGGTTTCATATATATCTTTGAGACATCCGGATTGTTGTATATTATGATTCCTATGTTTATTGAATCTGCAATTTTCTTATAGTGAAGATATAATCCCTCCTCTTCGGGAACGAGGTAGTAAGGTAGCACTATCATTACTCCATCAGCGCCAGCATCTTCAGCATACTTAGAACGTTCAAGAGCGACCATTGTGCCAGAATGGGATGCTCCGGGGACAACTGGAACCTTACCGTTCGCTACATCTATTACTGTCTTGACGATTCGTTTCCATTCTTCATCAGTCACCGAATACTTCTCACCCGTACTTCCAACAGGTATTAAAACTAGAGGCCCATAATGTCTCTTTTCAACAAGGAAAGAAGTGTTTCTCCTTAAGCCTTCGTAATCTACTTTTCCATCTTTTTTGAAAGGAGTCAACTGAACTACTAGAACAGCGCCGTTGAATAAGTATCTACGTAACTCTTCAGGTTCCATGAAAGTTATATAAATCGACAAAGCAGATAAGCCTTTTTATAGACTATCGCTGAGGTAGAGTGTTATTATGAACCGTAGAGTTGAAGCTGGAGCTTCAAGCGTCGTGATCACCCCGGCGAAGCCCGTCTATTTGGCGGGTTTAGATAGAAGATCTACTGGATGTGAACTCAGTCAAGGCGTACATGACGATTTATATGCCAAATGCCTCTTGTTAAGGGTTGGAGATACTCAGCTAGGCTTCTTATCCTTAGATCTAATTGGGATATTCTATGATGATGTTGAAGAATTTAGAAGACTTGCATTTGAGGCTGGACTGGAGTCTGAGGGTGTTATCGTCTCGTCAACTCATCAACATTCTGGTCCGGATACTCTGGGACTGTGGGGTCCAGAACCTACAGTTTCAGGCGTCGATTCGGAGTATATGAGATTCCTGAAGAAGCGTATGGTTGATGTCTTGTATGAGGCTTCTAGAAATCTTAAACCAGCTAGGCTCAAATTATCAAGAACGAGGATGCCGAATGGTGTAGCTAGGAATTCGAGGGATCCAAACCTGCTTGATGACGAGATTACTGTTCTTTCTGTTGAAGATCTAAAAGGCTCCAATATTGCTGTTTTGGCTAATTTTGGGTTGCATCCAGAGGTTTTATGGTCAGATAATAACCTTATAACTGCGGATTTTCCATGCTATATGTATCGGAGGGTTGAGTCTGAAACTAAGGGGCTATGTATTTTTATAAACGGAGCTTTAGGCGGCATGGTTACCCCCTCCGTTAAGGAGCATAGCTTCAAGGAGGCTGAAAGAATAGGTTCAACTATAGGCGAAGCCATCCTAAAATCTCTGGATGAAGCTGAATCCTTGGAGGAAGCTGAATTAAAGGTTCTAAGCGAGAAGGTTCATCTGCCAGTAAAAAATGAGAAGTTCAAGGATCTGTCAAGACTTGGAGTTATAAGGAGGCAGCTTAAGAACGGGCTGGCGGAGACTAGACTGACGGTGGCATCTTTAAAGAATGTGTCATTCGTAACCGTTCCTGGAGAACCATTGCCGAAAGTCGGTTTAGACATAAAATCCTTCATGCCGGGTAAATTCAAATTTCTCATAGCATTAGGGAATGACGAGTTAGGCTACATAATTCACCCGGAGGATTGGGCAGATGGACGTTATGAGGAGTCTATGAGCATAGGCCCGGAGACGGCTCCTATACTCATAGAAAGAATTAAACACATCATTAATCATATGTAAATTTACTAGCTTTTGGCTGCGGATATAAGATCCTTCGTGTATCAAAGTTGGGAGAATGAAATTCTTTTGATTTTCTCTTTCTTTTCGGCTTCTAGAATTGCGAAATTAAGCATATGAGTGTCGATAAGAGGATTATTTGAATTCAACCCCTCTCTTTCTATTGCTTGAATACATCAACTATAGTTAAGCTACAGGCTAGAATAATATTATTAAAGCGGAAAGGATCATGATGTCAGTTACTGAAGTAGGTCACATATAGCCATAATAATTAGTCCAAAGATAAATTTCAAAGAAAGGAGGTTTATCTTTAAGTTTCCGCAGGTATCAGGCAGATAGGTCTGAATGCCTCAAAGGCTGACCGGTGAAGATATTGGGTTTCAGAAGAGGCCTATTAAAGTTTGCCACACGGAACTATCTAGTCTTGGCCTTTACAACGTTAATTTGGAATCTCGGGCTTAGCGTGGCAAACACGTACTTCTCTCTGTACGTATTTGAGCTTGGAGGCACAGAGACCACGATAGGTCTGATTCAAGCATTGGGAAGCGCTGGATACATCTTCTCTATAGTAGTGGGCGGTTGCATAGCAGATTTGTATGGGAGAAAAAAGCTGCTGGGACTGACGACTATCGTCTCTGGCGTGAGCCACATACTTTTGGCGGTGGCGCCGAACTGGCAGTTCCTAGCAGTAGCTGCAGTGATTGTAAATCTCTGCTGGGCTGGAGATCCAGCTTTCTGGGCTATACTGGCCGATTCTATAAGTGAGGAGCATAGAGGCACAGCGTTTGCCTTCTTTAGTTTCACGAATTCTCTGCCGTGGATGGTGATGCCCTATCTTGGAGGAGTTCTCATCGATCTGGAGGGAGTACTAGTTGCGATGCGCTGGATACTTTTCGCATCTGCTCTTTTAGGAATAGCTGCCGGCATCGCTCGTCTTTTCCTCTTAGAGGAAACCCTCTCTAGACCTGAAAATGTAGGGCGCACTGCTTATTCCAGAGACGTAAAGAATATAGTCGTGGAGGCCTTCAGGGAACATTATGAATTATGGATTTCGATGCCGCGTCCCTTGCTGGCTTTAGCATTAACCTACGTGATTTGGTCATTCGAGTTTGGCCTCGTTGAACCTTACTGGATAGTCTACGCAGAGGAAGAAATAGGTCTCACATCAACTGAGTGGGGGACTATTATAGCAACTGGAAACGCTGTGAGTCTTATCTTTAAGCTTTTAGTAGTTGGGAGAATTCTGGATAGATTTCAAAGGAAAAAAGTATTATTAGTGGTGCTGACATTTGATTCATTCAGCTATTTTCTTTTCATCTTCTGTAGAAGTTTTTCTCAGACTCTTCTTCTTTGGATTTATGGCTCCATAGTTTGGTCATTCTATGAAGCAACGTACTCCTCAATAGAGGCAGATCTGGTTCCGAAGGAAAGGAGAGGGCGGATATATGCTGCTTTCAGCATTGCCTGGTCCGCTTTTAGCATCCCAGCATCAATTATTGGAGGATTTGTGTATGAGAATGTTAATCCTAAGCTTTCGTTTATGCTCGCATCTATAACCGTACTTGCATGTTTGGCGGTAACTTTGAAGTTTCTTCGCTTTACAGATAAGGTTTCGTTACGTAACGAAAATGACGGCAGCTGAAGAGATATTTGAGTTTTTAGTAAAAGAGCGAATGAGGAAGTTACATTATAAGCCGCCCGCATCTTTAAGAATCGATATCAACTTATCAACGGCTCTGTAGATTTCTCCCTCTCTTTTAGCTCCTGCACATACAAGTTTTCCAGACGAGAATATTAGGAAGACGACTTTTGGATCATCCATACGGTATATTGCTCCTGGGAATTGTTCAGGCTCATACATGATTCTCTCTCTGATCGTGTAAACTATTCTTTCAATGTCTATTGTTACGTTGCCAAGGTCAACTGAGGCTACGATATTCTGAACTTTAAACTCAAATTTATCCGTGCTTATTATGCCGGCTTTCCTAAGCTGATCTATGACTTTTTTAACTACATTAAAGGATTCGTCTACGCTCTTCGCCCCTGTGCATACCATCTTTCCAGTATTGAAGATCAAGACACAGCTTTTCGGATGTTTTATCTTAAGGGCTAAGCCCGGAAATATTTCCGGTCTATACTCAACATTGGGGATGGCGTTAACAATGGCATATAGATCAATCTCTTGCTTAATCATGGCGGATGCAACGACGTTCTGAATAGTTATCTTGGGAGGCTTATGAGCTGAGTTCATGCTGCTTCTCTCCCTAATCGATAACGGAAGAATTATACACATATGTAACGATAACCTTTACGGATGTCAAAATAGAGTTTTCTTTGTCAATGCATGTGAAGGAATGGAATCATGTCTTGTGCAGTATGGAATCTATGGTAATCGACGTCTACGCCCGCTTGAAAGGATTATAAAATTCAATGATTCTTTGATAGTGCTGACGAGATAACAAAGAGGACGATGGACAAGTATCCTGAATTTGTTGTAGGATTTGTTTTTGTTGATCCCTGTGATAGATAAGGTAGTTGAGGAGTTTGAAAAAATATGTTGAGGATTTGTGTATGAGAGGCCTTAAACATCAAGAATTAGACATAATTTCTGATTATTTCCAGTCTAATATTCTCTTTTCTCCCTTAATCTTCTTGATTTTAGTTATATCTTGTGTGACTTCTAAGGTTCCCAAATATTGACCTTCTCTATCTCGAACTGCAAAATATCTTATGTAGATCAATCTTTCATTTAGTTTAATCCAGAACTCAGCGGAGTCTCTTTTGCCTTTCTTGAATGCTTCCAGAATCCTATTCACT
>JAGGUU010000181.1 GCA_021158305.1 Candidatus Bathyarchaeota archaeon | reverse complement strand
TCGCAAATATGATAAAGGGAATAACAGAGATCATAGCGGCTCCGAGCCTCATTAACCTAGACTTCGCGGACTTCAGAACAATAGTGAAGAAAGGAGGAGTAGCTGTTGCCGGCGTTGGAGAATCAAGCGCTCCTAATAGAGCTGAGGATGCTGTGCAGAAGGCACTAAGCATGCCCCTGCTTGATGTCGATTATGTCGGAGCAAAAGGAGCCCTCATACATGTTGCTGGAGACGAAAAGATGACGATTGACGAGGCTAACAGAGTAGGTGAAATAGTCTCGCAGATGATGAGTGATGACGCTTTAGTCATATGGGGCGCAAGAGTAAATCCGGAGATGAATGGAAAATTGAGAGTCACGCTAGTTTTGACGGGCGTCCGCTCACAATATCTCCTAAGTGGATATGGAACTGAGACTCCAGAGATATACCAGCTGGATGGGGATGATAAATCGGAAAAACCAGTTAACCTCGACATAAATCTGTACAACCTCTAAAGACTCTTCCCTTTTTCTCGTAGAACTTTTCATAAATACGCAGTGATCTTTTAACCTTCTTAACTTAAACGACGCTTCGTTTTGAATCATTAGACCAGCTAACTTACTTTACTTCCAGGCTTAATCTGTTTCTCCGGCTGTATAAAGACTACGTTGTCGCCATGTTGCGCTGCGAGAATCATGACCTCAGATTCTATTCCAAAGATCTTTTTAGGCTCAAGATTTGTTACAACCACTATCTGTCGATTGAGGAGATCCTCGGGTCTATAGTACTTCGCAATTCCCGCCACGGCTATTTTCGGATCAGCCATTCCAACATCGATGGTTAGTTTTAAAAGGTTCTTGGATCCCGGAACCTTTTCAGCATTGATTATTTTCCCCACACGCATATCTATCTTTGAAAATTCTTCAAACGATATCTTCTGCATCGATAACCTAACTCCCTCAAGCATCTCTTGCAGGTCATCCTCTGATAGATTGATCTTTCTGAAGATAGGCTTAGCTTGCCCTATTTTATGTCCTTCCTTCAGCGGTTTAACAGCATCCTCCCACATAAGTCTTTCCGGAAGATTTAAACATTTACGGATTTCCTTCGAGGCGAAGGGCATGAACGGTTCGATGATGACGGAAAGAGCCTTAACGACTTGGACTGAAACATAGAGGGTTGTAGCCGCGGATTCTGGATTTGATCTGAAGGTTTTCCAGGGCTCCTTCTCATTCAGATATCTGTTTCCCTCTCTAGCGAGATCAATGACCTTCTTTGTTGCGGCTTGTATATGGAAACCATTTAAGGCCTCATCCACTTCTTTAAAATACTTCTTTACTGCATCGAGCATTCTCTTATCGAGTTCGTCAAGATCCCCGGGCTTGGGAACTTTTCCGTCATAGTAATTATTAATGAACATTAAGGTTCTGTGAATAAAGTTTCCGAGGGTATCATTAAGATCCGAATTGACTTTTTCTAGGAATATCTTCCACGTAAAGTTCGTATCGCTCGCCTCAGGGCGGTTAACCATTAAGGTATATCTCCAATAATCGGCTGGGAACATCTCAAGAGCTTCATCGATCCATATTCCGATCTTTCTGCTCTTAGAAGATTTTTGACCTCCGAAGTTTAACCACTCATTCGTGCTAACGTTCCATGGAAGATTATAGCCTTCATGCGTAGCTAGGAGTAGAGCTGGAAAGATTATGGTGTGAAATGGAATGTTATCCTTGCCTATGAAGCATAGAATTTTCGAGTCCTTATCGAACCAGAACTTCTTCCATCTGTCCTCATCTCCGTGAACTTTAAAATACTCGATCGTGGCTGAAATATATCCGAGGACATTCTCGAACCAGACATAGAGCGTTTTTCCTTTCGCGCCTTCAAAAGGAGCGGGTATCCCCCACTCACTATCCCTCGTCATAGGTCTAGGCTTAAGACCTTCTTCAATAAGCTTCAGACTGAAGTTCCGTGCGTTATCCGGGAACTGCTTATTGTTTATTATATAATCCTTGAGCTTATCAGCGAATCTCGGCAGGTCAAAATACCAATGGATAGTCTTACGAAAGATTGGTGAGGAGCCGCAAATGGAGCAACGGGCATTAATCAGCTTTGTCGGATCTAAAAGTCTGCCACATTGCTCACATTGATCACCGCGTGCTCCTTTATACCCGCAGTACGGACATTCCCCCTCGACAAATCTGTCTGGAAGGAACCTCTTACATTTAGGACAGTATGGGAGCTCGCTCTCTTGTGTGAAGACATATCCGTTCTCGAAGACTTTTCTATGGAAGTTCATTACGAATTCCTTATGGACTGGACTTTCTGTCGTAGTGTAATTATCGAACGAGATAGCCCATTTCTTGAAGAGATCTACAACTTTCCTGTGATTCTTCTCCGTTAATTCCTTCGGCGAGATACCTTGCCTTAAAGCTTCCACCTCTATAGGCGTGCCGTGAACATCTGACCCACTGACAAATAAGACGTCATGACCCTTTAGGCGATAATATCGAGCCATAACATCAGCTGATAGAATTGGAAGCAAATTACCTAGATGAAGAACATGCTGGATATAGGGCCAAGCGGAAGTGACAAGTATTCTTCCGAGTTTCACGCACCTCCAAGTAATTGACGAGTCTCTAATAGATAAGCAAGTATTGGTAAGTATATTAATATTTTAAGTCTTCTCCTTTAGTCTCCT
>JAGGUU010000080.1 GCA_021158305.1 Candidatus Bathyarchaeota archaeon | reverse complement strand
GTTTCAATTATCTGAGGCATGAAGCTCGAGGAGACTCCGTGAGGAGTAGCGACAAAGAGAAAATCACATGCGTCTGTAATCTTTGATAGGTTAAACTGGGAGAACTTCAGCTTCGTCCATCCTCTAAGATTTGGGTGAACTCTGTATACAAATTCGCCAGCATATCTCCGCGAAGTGGCTAAGCTTACTTCGACCTTAGGATGATTTAAAAGTAAGCGTAGGAGCTCGCCGCCAACATATCCAGATGCACCCAAAATTCCAACCTTCACTGTTTCATCACCTCAATGGCGTATTCAATTATCTTTTTCGGGATGTCAATCCCGGTTGCGGAACATAATCCCCTAAACTCCACGGTACTGTTAACTTCGTGCACAAGTAGCCCATTCGGAGACTCCATACAATCAATAGCTAGCACGCCGCCCCCAACAGCCTCGGCGGCCTGCAACGCTATCTCTCTCAACTCTTCGGTGATAGGACAGGGCTTACTCACCCCTCCCCTAGCAACATTCGTCCGCCAATCATTTTTTGGCGAGTAACGGTAAGAGGCCGCCACTACATCATCGCCAATCACAAGAACCCTTATATCTCTAGGTGGACGCTTCACGTATTCTTGTATATAATATATCTGAAGCAGAGCGTTGCGAATCTGCTCTCTAGACTCTATAATTGCCTGTGCCGAGTCTTTATCTTTGACTAGTGCTATTAGCCGTCCCCAGCTTCCGATAACAGGTTTTATAACCGCCGGAAAACCTATTTCATCTAGTGCTTTAAGTGCTCCTTCCTTAGTAAAAGCGAGTAGCGTTTTAGGAACCGGAATGTTAGCGTTTATCAAGGCTAAGTCTGTGAATACCTTGTTGCCACAGACAAGCATGACTTTAAAGGAATTAATTACTTTCAGACCTGCTTTTTCAAGAAGGGCTGCTATATGTAACCCTCTGAAATAGCTTATACATCTGTTGATTATGACCTCGCCGAAGACCTCGCTTAGATCTTCAGGCTTCACAGAGATCTTTAGAAACATAGATTTCGGATCGACTAGTTTTAAGTCTACTCCAATACTGGATGCGGCGCGAATCAGCGCCTTCTCATCCCATCGAATTCTGTCACTTACTAAGGAAAGAGTCTTCATCCAGTCTCATTCGCCCCAGTCTTCGCCTTCAATCTCGGCTGGCTTAAGCTTAACCTCGCCGTTCTCTGCTATCTCTACTTCGTAATCCATTCCACAGTCGGGGCAGCTTACAATCTCTCCTGAGATTACATCTTCGGGAATCTCGATCTCACCACCACATTCAAGACATGTTAGCTTGAAGGTTATTACCCCCATTTTTATGCTTTTTATAGCATGATGAATGTTTTCTTATAAATCTTTCGGAAAATTAAAGATTTATTAATGTATGGCCGAAAAAAATATTACTTCTTTAAACAATATTTAAACATAAATTATTAAGACAAGATACAAGAATAGAGGAGGAAAGGAGGCTTATGAGTGTGAAGATCGACTCGGTTGATAAAGAGATTCTGAGAATGCTTCAAGATGATGCAAGAATCTCATTCAAGAAGATAGCGGAGAAGATAGGGGTAAGTGAAGCAACAATATTTGTAAGGGTTAAGAAGCTACGGAAGAACGGAGTGATAAAGAGGTTCACGGCTATAGTCTCACCTGATCTTCTGGGCAAGAATCTTACGGCGTTTGTTCTCATAAATACTGAACCGAAAAATCTCGAGCATGTCTTAGATGCCTTAAGTAGCATGGATGATGTATATGAAGTGTATGACGTAACTGGCGCATACTATGTAATTGTGAAAATAAGAACGGAGAATAGAAAAACACTGGCCGAGATAATAGATAAGATAGGCATGATCGACGGGGTCACAAGAACCGAGACGGCGATAGTTCTCAAATGTGTGAAGGAAGAGACAAGAATAAAGATATAACCCGAAACATCGATTCTATATAAAGCATGAACAAAAGATAAACCAAAACATATGGATGACTAGGAAGCTTCTTAAATGAGAAAAGAAAAGAGAATTAACGATAGTAGAGTTTTCATCATCACGGGAACTCCTGGTGTTGGAAAGTCCTCAGTCTCTAAAGCATTAGCCTCTAGGATTGGGGCGGAAGTAGTCTCAATTGGGGAACTTGTTAAGAGAGAACACCTTTACACTGAATGGGACAACGTGAGAGAAACATTTATCGCAGATATGGAGGCTGTTTCAAGAAGGATCAACCAAATAATAGATTCGGCAAAGGGTGATTTAATCATTGAGGGGCATTACGCCGTCCACGTAGTTCCTCCAGAAAAGGTCAGCCTCGTCTTTGTTCTCAGAAAGAATCCCAAAGATCTTAAAGAGATTCTGGAGGGAAGAGGCTATAACCAAAGAAAAGTTAGAGAGAACCTAGCTGCCGAGATACTGGATGTCTGTCTCTTCGACGCCGTCAGCATATGCGGCGTGGAAAAAGTATGTGAGATAAATACAGATTCTGAAAGCCCATCTGAAATAGCTAGAGAGATATTATTAGTCATAGAAGGAAAAAAGAGGCCGCGCGTGGGAATCGCTGACTGGCTGGGAATGCTTGAGGCAGAGGGCAAATTAGACGAGTACTTGAAGGAATTTTAGCCTATCTCAGCAGTTCCCTAATGATCTCTGATTTTGTGATAAGCATTATCCCCCTGCGGCTAGCGTAAGCCCTAGCGTGCTCACTAAACTTTTCAGCGACAAGTATGGGATTGGAAAATCCCTTATCCTGAGACTCTTTATCAAGGCTTATTACGACATTAACTCCTACAGTTCGTCTCCAATCTTTGATCATTACCGGGTGAATTTTGTTCTGCTTGGTCACGATTAAGTCTATTCTCGGGTTTCTCGAAGAAGACTCTTCAAATCTTGGCTTATCAACCCGGTATCCCCTTCTTGTGAAATACTTTATGGTAAGTTCCATAAGCGGAGAATGTAGCATCTTTTCCACAAAATGAGAAATATATCAGTATCAGCAAAAAAGTCTTTTCGTCAAGTCAACTATTACTTTTGATACGGGCTGTGTAACCGCTATTCAAACTTCTCCGGTTGCACTATCTTTTTAAGAAAAATATGCAAAGGTGTCCCGGGGAGGATGCTCTTAGACACCTCTAGAGAGGAGACTTTAATGGGAAAGAAAATTCAGCTCCTTCATCTATAAAACCATCTCCGGCATGTTTCATGTTCATACTCGTGAAGTACAATGAATCTGCCATCTTATTGGCTAATGCAGTATTTAATTGCGGCTGTCTCTTCCTTCCTGATACTATTTTACGCCGTATGTAGCGAGCGGAAAGGCAGATCCTTACCTCAAGCTCTAAAGTACTTTTTCACTTATGGATTTGCTACTTCTCTATGGGAAATCTTCACTTACCTACAGAGAACAGCCATAAATGTAGATGACGCATTAATCTTT
>JAGGUU010000127.1 GCA_021158305.1 Candidatus Bathyarchaeota archaeon | reverse complement strand
TGTTCTCCTCTTTCCTTTCCATCTTATCTCTAAAAGTTCATTATCAACAAGAGAATCTAAGATTTGTTTGAATGGTCTCCATGCCATATTGCATTTATACATTATATTTGTCGGCTTATTTACTCCTATTTTAACGGTTCTCAGTACATCTAAATATATCTCTATAGTTGTTCTCTTCTTAGTCATAAATGATCCATACTATATTTATGATATGATAATTTTATCTCTTGTGTATCTGGTTGTTAAGGAATGCTGGTGACTAAAAATTAAAATAAAACTATCTTCTGAAATTCCATTCCTTAGTGATGTACTTTTCACGTTTCAGTCTATAAGCTAGGTTCTTCTCAAAATCGGTTAATCCACCGGGTACAAGTCTTATTTTGAAAGAATTCTCAAATCCTTTTATGAGAGCTTCTTTGAGCTCCCTGAAGCTCACATCTCTTTTTAGGACATCATTAATTGATGTGACTCTTTCCTCAACAGACTTTATTAACTTGTCTCGAACTTTCTCACTTGGCACTTTCAAGACTCTAAACATTAAGGCTGGATTAACCTTTCTAAGAATTGTACCATGTTGCAGTACCGTATTCATCCTGCGTGTCTGAGCATTTCCAGATATCTTTTTTCCATAAGCTACGATGTCATTTATAGGTCTAAATTCAGCTGGTACATTAAGTTGACGTAGCCCAAGAACAAGCCCCGAACATAAGGTTCGATAAGTCTCCTGAATATCATTTGAAATCAATCGATGGGCATCATCAACGATTATGCTATATGTTAGCTCGCCTTCAGTATCATGGTAAACAGCTCCTCCTCCAGTTCTCCTTCTCACATAGTCTATGCCCAGTTTATCACATGCCTCGATGTCAACTTCTTCTTTCATGCTCTGGAAATACCCGATTGAAACGGCTGGCGGCCTCCACCTGTAAAACCTTATAGTATTTGGGGCGATGCCCTCAGACCTAGCAATGGATATAGCCTCGTCGAGAGCCATATTATAGAAAGCATCATCTAGACCCGTATCCAGAAGCCTCCATTTCTCAATCACTTTCCCCACCTGCCATTATGATGCATCTTGCAAGATCCTCAGGGCTTGCTCCAAGCAAAACTGCTCTCCTACTCGTCAAAGTCTCCTTTATAATGCGGACTAGCTCCTCCTTACTCAAGGAACATCCTCTTAAGGCTTTCTCAATATCTTCAATCGTTTCCTCAGGATGTAAAAAGAAGTCTCCGGTTATTCTCAAATCTTTTATGATTTTTTTGTTTTCTAATGCTAGCTGAATTTTAATCATTTTTCCACCCTTGACCTTGTATATAGCTCTCCCCAAACCTATCCCTCCCTAGAGAATGCTGTCCTTCAATTATTTCCGTCTAAATCCCTTTTCCTTATCATGCTCATTAGACACTGAGTATAAAAAATTAGGGTTCTCGGCCTAGAACAAACCTGTCTATCACGAGACGCAACGCCTCGAAAACTTCATCCTTGCTAAGAAAGTTTACATCTATTATCAGATGAAAGGGTGAGAGGTCTTCTCCCAAAGAGAATCCATAAAGTCTTTTATAGATCTTTTTTGTCATGGCTTCCTTCTCCCTTAGAAACTTTAAAGCCTCTTTAATTGTTAAATTATCTCTTTTCGCTACGCGTCTAGCCCTCACAGTCTCTGAGGCCTCAAGCCACACTTTAAATCCGCCTTTAAGAAGCCACGGAATAGCCCAGCTATCAAAGACTATTCCTCCCTCCTCAGCCCATTCTAGCTGCTTCTGATCCACCCTACGGTCTATCTCCGGATTTCTAGATCTCTCTTCTAAGAACCGCAACCCCTCCTCAGTCTCCCACCATCCCTTCTCACTTACAGAGTAGCCCATTTCCAGCGCCACCGCCTTCAATGCGTCTCCTCCAGAAGAATACTTCAGCCCATAATGCTGGGCGATCCTTTTGGCCAATGTACTTTTTCCAGAACCAGCCATTCCACAAATACATATGACTAATTTTTTCTTTTTCTCTTCGCTATTCAAAGTCATCATGCCCCCTCTTAGCTCATTGCTACTTTTCAGATCGACTCGATGCAAGTGGCACATGGAGTATGCGAGAGGCTATTATAGTCGACATGAAAGAACATATAATATACCAATAGAATAGGTTAAGAGTGTGCTGGGAGGGTTCGGAGATAAATGGTATGCGGAATGGAAGATAAGCTACTGGCTTATTTCCAAGATAGAAGATTAAGATCTGCCATATTCCCAAGAATAAGGCCATATTTAAGAAGAGGATGATTATCTGCCTCTTAAGCATCTTGGATTGTATCTGCAATATTCTTTTTTCCCTACGTTTCAGCTTTGCGAGAAGTTTTTTGTCACCGAGCTTTTCAGCTCTCTTTTTCTCTTCATTCCATAAGTCTATCTCTCTTCGCCATTCCAAAACTTGTTCTTGATTTAGAAGTTTCTGGTTTATCGTCATTGAAGCCATAGCTATTGCGAATGAAGATGCAAATACAACTATGGAATATAAGAATATAGGTTCGGCCATTTCTCTACCTCCCTATGAATCTTCTGATGCTCGGATACATCTCTTCTATTCTTTCCCTCATCAATTGCTGATAATACTGGTATACTATGCCTACTGAAAGTAGGATGCCTGTTCCAGTGCCGAACGCTCCAAAGAAGTCCGCGACAACTGCAAGTAATCCGACTATTAACCCGCCAAGTATGGTGACTACGGGTATATATCGCTTCAGAATAGTCTCTATTGGTTTTTCAGACCTTCTAAAGCCGGGTATCTGCATTCCTGAATCAACAAGCTGCTTAGCAATAGTTCTTGGATCTAAACCGCCAACCTCCAGCCACATCGCGGAGAATACTATGCAGAAAGCCACGAATACAACTGCGTAAATCGAGTATCTTATGGGATTCGTGATAACGTCCATAAATCCACGCGTTGGAGAGATTACATAGTATGCTAGTCCTCCAACCGGAACGATTCTTCCTTCCTCTTCTGAGAATTTCCCCAAGAAACCAATGTAGGGCGCCCAGGAACTATTTTTATAGTTGCTCCATAGAAGCTGCGACCACATGTATATATTGCCGAAGAGGGCTGATGTGAATATTACTGGCAGGTTTGAGACGTAGAGCAGGCTTATTGGATATCTTCCTCTAAATCCCCGATATCTTGCATGAGATATTGGAAGTTCAACCCTTATTCCCTGCGCGTAGATTACGAATAGGAAGACTCCGATCGTTGTTAGAAGTCCTATAATGCTCGGATATCCATACTCGCTGAGTATTAGGTGGCTGATATTTCCTCCGGAAATAGCGGCTTGTACAAGAGCCGATATTATTCCATATGGTCTTACAGATCCAGCTTCGCCGACTACAATTACGGAGAAGCAGCAAAGCATTATTTGCCGCGCTACACCTGCCAGAATGAAGAGGCTTATTCCGCTTCCGATT
>JAGGUU010000112.1 GCA_021158305.1 Candidatus Bathyarchaeota archaeon | reverse complement strand
ATATGAGAAGCAATAGGCATATTCCGATACATGCCGCCGCCATTATTAGTACTAATTGGGTGTAGTCCTTTCTCCACACCGCTCTTATCTCTCTCGGTCCATCAACATAGACCTGAACTACTCCTTTATCGATAATTTTGTCTTCCGGTTTGAGTCCATCAAAGAAGACAAAAACATTTCTGACCAAGAAGCCAGTTGAGGTTCTATCCAGTTTTATGGTTGCATACGTTCCTTCATCGTACCATCCGGTTCCTGAGATGCTTCCATAATCCGTTATGGCTGAGATGAAATGTTTGTTTGGTTTTGGAATTAATGCGTATAAGAGGGGTTTCCTCCACTTATTCTCTTTGGGATCGTAAGCTCCAAATCCGGCGCAGAACTCCCAGTAGCACCATGAGATACCTCTCTTTTCAGCCTCTCTAGCCACGAAGCATGTCCATCTAACCCTAGAATCCATATCTGCCTTGCTGTATGCTCCGAACTCCCCCAGAAATAAGGGAATATTTCCATGCTTCTCTGACCATTGAACCGCTACATCCAGTAGTTTTGTGATCTGCTTACGCTCCGCTTCTGTTCCAAGCCACTTCTTTCCTATCGGAGGAGATGGACTAACCCATTCGGCGCCTTGATGCGTAAACTCGAATGGAGTATAGAAGTGGAATGTCACGATTATATTTCTGTCATGTTCCGGTATCACTAGGTCTTCAAGCCCGTCAATGCCATTCCAGTTTGTCGGTCCGACTATAACCTTCCTTGATGGATTAGTTTCTCTAATAATCTTTATCGCCTCTGCGAGAAGATCATTCCATATCTTGCTGGTTAATCTCCCATGCGGCTCATTCAGAAGTTCAAAGTATAGATTTTCTGGGTATTCTTTGTAGTGGTTAGATATCTGCCTCCACAGGGATAGGAAGCGTTCCCTATGCCCCATCGGATCATCCATTATCTCCTCATAATGGTGAATGTTTATTATTGTGATAAGCCCCTGCTCCAACGACTTATTCACAACCCAATCAATCCTACTAAAGAACTCGTCGTCAATCCTATATGGCGGCTTATCCTCCGCATGGGCTGACCACCTTATAGGTATCCTAACCGTGTCGAAACCTGCTTCCCTAATAATCTTGAAATATTCATCCTTGATGATTACTCCCCACTGCCCCTCCTTTGGGGCCTCAAGCGCGTTCCCAATGTTTATTCCCCTGTGCATCTTAAGCTCCGATCTTCCCAGATTCTTTCCAGCTGAGAAAAATATGCCGTGATAGAGCGAGATAAGCATGATCATCGATAGGGCACAGCATAAAAATTCCTTCTTAATCATCGATTTTTCCCTTACAAGCCTGTACGACCTTTGCTCCTAAATAATCCTTTGGGTTATTCAATTAGATGCAGATTCATTTTCAGCCTCTAAAAGGGGTAGACCATGAATATACCGGCCGGGTATGCAATAGCACATTTCCAGCTCATAATCTTTACAAGATTTTATCTTCATTCGCATTAGGCGCTATCTTTATCTCTCCTTTACTAGGTCTAGCTTACGCTGTTCATCACCAGAAAAACCCGGTTAGTCACCACTTACTCCTTAATTATGATATCTTCTCTGAACCGAATGGTCATATGAAGAAAAAAATCAATAGATGCTTTGCACTCTGATTCAGATGTATATTCGCCTCAAGCAATGCGCCCTATTAAAGCTCGTCAGCATTCTCCTTTATCTTGATTATAGCCTCAACTATATCATCCATATCACTCTTTGTGCCTAAAAACACCCACTGGGGGATGCTTATAGTCTTCCTCGGAGCCTCATCGGCAACGGGACATCTCTTCCTAATCTTCTCTTTTTCCTCAACGTAGAGGTGATATGGGAGAGTTCCCTTAATGAAGACTATCTGATCATAGAGTGGAAGATCTATCTCGTCGCATGGTATACCCTCAGCCCTCAAAGCCTCACAGATCCTCCCCACAGAGGCTCCATTAAATTGTTTTGGATCATACTTGAAGGCGAAGGGCCATGGATGCCGCTTCGTTAGTCTAGGCTCGATTCTGATGGGTTCTACACCGTCTATCTCTTCAAGTCTCTCGGAGAGATACCTGCTATTCGAGTCTCTCCTCTCCATCTGCTCGGCAAGTCTGGTTAGCTGAACCAGCAGGATGGCGGCTTGAAACTGGGTCATTCTATAATTGAACCAGTTCAGAGAGCCTATGCTGTATTGATCTCCCTCCCTAATTCTGCCACAGTCCTTTATGGAATGACACTTTTCCATGTACTCGCAGCTATTGGTGATTATCATTCCTCCCTCACCAGCCGTCATAAATTTTCCCTGCTGAAAACTGAAGCATCCCATATCTCCAATTGAACCGACTGAGCGGTTTTTCCATCTGAAACCATGCGCTCTCGCACAGTCCTCTATAACAACTAGATCATTATCCTCAGCGATCTCCATAATCCTGTCCATGTCAGGTGAACTCCCATAATTATATACTGGGATAATAGCCTTAGTCCTCTCGGTTAGGGCTTCCTCTATTCTATTAGCATCTAAACAGTAAGTCTCTGGATCAATATCAACCAATATGGGAACCGCGCCGACCATCATGACGGCTGTGCCAGTAGCCCTCCAAGTTATAGCTGGAACAATCACTTCATCTCCCTTCCCTACGCCGGCAGCCATTAATGCAACGTGAAGAGCCGCCGTCCCGTTGCAAATGCAGATCCCGTATTTACAGTCATGGAATTGAGCGAACTTTCTCTCCAGCTCAGATTCTTTCTCCTCGCTTTTCCCCAATCCGCCGCCCCAACGGCGGCTCCTCAAAACCTCCTCAAGCATCCTTAATTCTCTCTCATCGTAAACTGGCCATTCAGGCCACTTTTTTGTCCTTACTGGCTTTCCAGAATTGATCGCCAATTTACCCATCTCGATCACTTCCCAGAGTATCTTTTGGAAAGGTCGATTTTAAACTTAACCCATACGGGATTCTCTTGGAGCATGTATACGAGGAACATGGACGGATCCAGTAATCCGGAGGAAAGAATAGCTTAGAAAATGGAGGGAAATCGCTTTAATCATGCCTGTACATATGAAGATTGAGGATCACGCCATGATTAAGGTAACTGGGCACAGAGGAGCAGCTGGTTTAGAGCCGGAAAATACTCTCAGATCCATTCGAAAAGCTATCGATCTAGGCGTCGATAGAGTTGAGGTTGATGTCCGCGTTACAAGAGACGGGTGCCTCGTAGTCATCCACGACGAGACTGTTGACAGAACAACTAATGGACATGGATACGTGAAAGAATTGACGTTTAACGAGATTAGAAAACTTGACGCTGGAAAAGGTGAGAAAGTACCGACCTTAGAAGAGGTTCTGGAAATCACTAGGGGCAAGGTTGAGCTGCAGATTGAACTTAAGGTTCCTGAAGCAACCGACCCCACTTTAAGATTGATAGAGAGGGAGAGCGCTGAGGAAGAAGTCATCATAACTTCTTTCATACATGACTTACTCAGAAGAGTGCATGAGTTTAATCCGAAACTGAGAACGGGAGCTCTCTTCTTCAATATTGAAGGGGATATCTGCGAGAAGGCCTTAAACGTATACTCTGAAGCCATTCATGTTTATTATCGAAACGTCGACGCTGAACTCGTTAGACACGCCCATGAAATGGGGTTAGAGATTGAGGTGTGGAATCCAGATGAGCCGAAGGAGATGATGAGGATGATAAGGCTCGGCGTAGACTCGATTGGAACGAATAGGCCTGACATACTGTTGAATCTTCTAAGGAAGATGAATATGCGATGAACGATCTGAAGCATTAATCCACTTAAATGGGGATTAAAGGATGCGTGTAGCCGTCTCCTCTCCGGGGCGAGCCGACTTTCTTAATACACATCAAGACTATAAAGGATTACCAGTTGTGCCCGTGGCCATCAATCTCCGAATGTATCTCTACGGAGAAGTCACGGATAGCAGGAGGATCAACGTGAAATCCTTTGACCTCGAGGAACGCGGCGAACCCTCAGTGGACTCGTTCGAGATAGGAGTGAACCCTATGCTCGGCGGAAAATTCTTTGGGAATTATTTACGCGGAGTAGTAAATGTGCTGGTTAAACGCGGCTTCTCAGAGAGGCTACGCGGCATGAACGTAACGATTAAGAGCGAGATACCGATAGGTTCTGGACTTTCAAGTAGCGCAGCTCTGGAAGTCGGCTTCGCACACCTGCTAAATATAGCTTGCAGATTGAATCTTGGAAAGAAAGATCTGGCTGAGATAGGATTTGCGGCGGAGAACCTAGAGGCTGGGATACCATGCGGTAGGCTAGACCAGTATGGAGTAGCCTTCGGAGGAATAATAAAGCTTGAGTGTAGGCCGCCATATAGGGTTGAGCCCCTTCCTTTTAGAGAATTAACATTCGTAATTATCGATTCGGGCATCAGACATTCAACGGCCGATATACATCCGAAAAGACAGAGTGAGATTAACAGGGGGCTTAGGGCATTGATGAAAAACAGTGAGGTTCCAGAAGAGCTAAAGAGGCTTCTGGGCTATAGATTTGATGAGCCCTGCTGGGAGAAGCTGAGCGAAGAAGACTTGGAGAATTATCTCTCAATTCTCGACGATGACTCCAGAAAGCGAATAATCTTCACTCTCAGAATGAATAAGTGGACTGAATTTGCATTGAAGATCCTCCGCGGAGAGGGCATAAGCAATAAGGAAGGCACAAAAATGTTCGGAGAAGAGAGATGGCGTAAGATAAAAGCCTCAACTGGTATTGAGCGGAGCTATATATGTCTAGGGGAGGTAATGAATGAGCAACACTCGCTCCTAAGAGATCTATACGATGTGAGCCTTCCAGAACTTGACGAGATCTGTAATGCCGCCTTAAACGCCGGAGCCTACGGAGCGAAGCTCTCCGGAGCCGGAATGGGCGGAAGCATAATAGCACT
>JAGGUU010000178.1 GCA_021158305.1 Candidatus Bathyarchaeota archaeon | reverse complement strand
TCCACACACTCATATTCGGAGAGCGTTGACGACTGTGGTGGGCCCGGAGGGCTTCGAACCCTCGACCTTCCGGTCTCTGAGAACACATATCAGCCGGACGCTCCAACCAGGCTGAGCTACGGGCCCCAAGAGATCTCCTCTACCTAGGGTTTTATATACTTTGAGATTGCTTTCAAGCTCCTTCGCTCATGGCGATGCATAGTGTATTTAGAGCTTTTTGACGAGTTAAAAAGAGGTAAGCAGAATATGAATCAGTCGGTAGAATTCTCTTTCTTCCAGCAAATATTCGCTACAAGAGAAGTATCAAGCGCAGTTGAAGCCTCTGAAGAGGCTCTCAGGCCTTGATCTCAGCTGAAGTAACGCTCTAAATAAGGCGACAGAATCAAAAGTTCTCTTCTGGATTTGTTTCGGGCGAGATGCGTAAAATTTCATCAGCGGTAAGATAACATTATAAAGCTCTTCTTTTTTAAAGGAAACTAAACGAAAAGACGTGGTTCGATCTTCCAAACAAATTTCTGGGCTGTGTTTGCTGCGGCCTTGTTAATCTCATCTATAATGTTGGTAGCAAGTGACCTGACTATGGCTGAAGCGTCAGAATGTTATAGAACGTTCTGGAGCTATTTTAGTCATTATCGAGAGAAGGATTAGAGTAGCGTACCTTATGTTGTGGTATGGCGGTAAATCGAAATGGACTACCTGGGGTAAAATACTCCATAGAAGACAACTACTATATCCTTGGCGCAAAAATTACGATTATTCTGCTGTTGGGCGGAATGGAGGATGGGTAAAACCAATACTCGACATCGGCTACACTGGAAGGTACATTGGTGCACGCACATACCATAGGTCGAACAATCATGACCTCTACGTCTTCATGGTCATAGAGAGTGAGGAGGGTGAAATGATTTTTCAGGTATGACTGGAAAGGTGTGAACAAGAACAAATACTATCTTGTAACCATTATCAAGTCTGTGAGAAAACTCAAGTTACATTATGTCGATGAAAGTAAACCTCCTGGAATAGGCCTCCTAACACAGGTAGATATTCCAAATTCCATCGACCTTGATAGTGAAATATCACTTAGCGTTAAAATTGTTGATTACACAGTAACCATAGGTATATCATCGACAATATCTATCGAAAATTATGAAATTGATTCTACTCACAGGATTCCATCTGACGGTATAGGACTCCACACCTACAAGGGCATGCATTCGGTGAGGAGCTTCAGCAGGTATCTCTATCTCTGGACATGAGGCAAATTTCTAGCTTCATCCATTATCGCATAGATCCGGTCTCGGCATCATCATCTCAGCCACGGAAGCATCAAATACTATAACTTTCTCACAAGCAACATGGTTGAGAAGGTTCGATACTTATCGTATAAATCCTAAGAAATCTCCCGGATTCTTGACAAATATTTTCTCGATTAACTTTTCATCCCAGCCCATCTCTTTTAACCTTGTGACTATCGTGGTCGGTATATACTCAAATCCAGGCCCTCCTCCATAAGACTTCCAATATATTCTCCGACCAGCGTCCATAGAGACCATCAGCTGGTCTTCAAATCCCTCTTCAACAAGGTCATTGAGGAATTTCAGCTTCCACTCATCAGGGATATAATGTCTAACCCTAGCAAGTCTGTCAAATGATATGTAAACCCCCTTCTCTAAGACCCTCCTAATGCACCATTTGTCTAGGTTCGTGTCTAAATGAAGTATGAGAATCTTCTCCGGAGAAACTCCCTCCTTCTTCAGCATGTCGGCTACCTGATCACCCATAGTACCATAGGTAGTATGAACCTGTATCGGCGCATTCGTCTCGTTATATGCTATCGCTGCAGCTTTGAGAACCTTCTCTTCAAGGGGGTGTATGCGGAAAAGACCTGTTGCCGCCTTTATGACACCCACCTTATAGGTAGTATTATCAGCCCCCTCCTTTATCTCCCTTATCATAAGATTTGCGATGTACTTCACATCTGCCTCACACCATTTTTTGTCAAATGTTTCGGCGAGATAGAATCCGGTCGATGCGATGATGTTAACTTGAGGCAACTCTTTAGCGATTTCCACTAGCCCAATTATATCGCGTCCATAGGTTATTGGCGTCGTCTCGACGAGAGTCCTTCCGCCGGCCTTTGCGAACCGTTTAAGTTCTTGAACTGCGTACTCCTTACTATCCAGTACCGTGTCCTCATAGGGCTGTATACTTATATCTCTTTCAGCAAGAACCTTCGGTGGTTTGGTTAGTAAATGTTCATGGATGAGGGTGAAACCAAGTTCAGCCACGTCTTTAGGTCCTAGGAGAGTTTGCGCCTTCATCTCATTCATGAAAGCTATCTCATCCTTATTAAAATTTCCCTCACAATCGCCTGAATAATTTTCCCTCCTTGGGAAGTCTCTAGAATTTTTTAAAGATTTCTAAATTTTGAATTTTTGACATTTCATTTTTCTGGAAACATCGCATACCGTTACCATTTCAGAATTTTTGAGCCGCCTTGATCACATGTTATACTGCTATTCTTGGTCATCAAGTTTCTTTAATTTCATGCGATCTTAAATCGACGTAAATTCCTAGATTTTCTTGAGAAGATCTAAGCCGTTTGAGGACCCCGAATATACATCCCGACCCTAATTATTACATATTCCTTGGATTTCAGCTTTTTAAGGCTTCTTTCATGAAGTGCTCGGATCTCTTGTAACTGAAGCTCGGCTTAGGAATGGGATCAAAATAGATCTACATCCAATTTAATGTGCTTTCAGAGCTTCAGGTCTGTCCGTCGATGTATGCAACTCCCTTTAAGTAAGCATTCTCAACAAGTTTTACGGCATGATCTCAATGGTATTGTTATATTTTGGATAGATCAGCTGCTCTTCGGTTATCATCCCCTCATCCAAAAGCTTCTCGATTATGGACATCCTCTCCAGGAT
>JAGGUU010000040.1 GCA_021158305.1 Candidatus Bathyarchaeota archaeon | reverse complement strand
TAGGGTCGAAGAGATTTGGAGTTGGAGTATCAGTCCTGCTTGAACATAATGGAATAAGAATGTTCAGTCTTGAAGATCAAGTTATCGTTAAGGATGCTGTCCAGAAGATCCTCGAGAACATTCAGCCACCTGAGTAGAATAGCTTACTCTTCTCACTTTTGAAATCTCAGTTATTCACCGATAGTTGGTAAATGTTTAGAGAATCTCAGGCGAGATTAAAAAGAACTCTGAGATAGATCATCCGTATGTGTAGTTGCTCTTCAAGAAGTTTATAAAGAAAGAATGAAATTTAGTGTCTTCTTAGTTTCCTTACCTCTTCCTCTACGTCTTCAAGTCCTAGTCTCTTCAGCTCCTCTTCCTTAGGGATTCCTCTTTCATCCCAACCCATAGCCTTATAATATTCCTTCTTCTTTCTCTCTACAACTGTCTTCTCCGCTGCTTTTCCCTTATATGGACCTGTAGGCAGCGGTTCATAGAATCTCTTCGGGTTGTCATCATCCTTTTCCGGAGTCCAGAATATGTCTGGTCCTCCCAAGAGAAGCAACACGCGTTGCAAAGTTATTATTCTCCTTCCCTGTTCTCTGCACCATTTCTCCTCCGTGATTCTCCATCCAGTAACAGCATAGGTGAGCTCCCATACGAGATCTGGCACAACTGTGAACATGCAAAATACTGCGGAGTCCGCAAACGCCGCATTCAGTTCAGTCCATACTCCAGCATCTTTCGGAGATGGATCAGCAGCTGGGGATGTGTGGTCTCCTCCCTGAACATTGGCAGCGTAGTATATGTCATGAAAGTCTTTGTCGCTTCGAATTCCATGAGCTCCCACCTCAATTCCCTTAACGTGAACGGCATATTGCATTACGTCTACGCCTTTCATCTCGCTAATTTTAAGAGCGGCACGGTATGTTCCCTCAGCCAGTATATCCCCGATCTTTTCTCTCTTCACGATTAAGTTAGCGAGCTTGGTGAATGCTTCAGCGTCTCCCCACTTGAGTTCGAAGCCGAGATCCTCCTTTGTTAAGATCCCACGCTGATACAGCTCCGCGGCGAACCCCATAGTATTCGCCGCATTTATTCCGGATAGTCCAAGGTTATCTACAAGGGCACTCATATGTACGTTGTCTTCTGGGTTAAATATACCCAAGTTTGTTCCGCAGTAAGCCTCAAGTTCATAGTCTGGCATATCAGTAATGTCTCCCTTCCACCTTCCAGACTTGATGCAGGAGATCTTCATACAGCTCAGTGTACAGTTAAAGTCAGCCCAGTAAGGCTTAACCCAGAAGCGAGCGCTATATCTGGGACCAGCGATGCTCTTCTCATCATGCCACTCTTCTTGCCAGTTCCGAACGGGTTCTGAGCTTGAATTTGCCCCAACTGAGTAGCCAGCATATCCCGTTCCCCACTGTCTTGTGCGAGTTTTACTGATTAGCCTCTTATGGTATTCATTTAGCAGAATCTCAACGGTTTTTGGAGCCGCTGTGTCTGGTAATGGGCCTCTTCCTTTAGCGACTATTGCCTTGAGGTTTTTAGATCCCATAACTGCTCCGTAGCCACCGTATCCAGCTGCGTGTACAAGCTTCGTTAGCACGGCGGCTGTTCGCACAAGGTTCTCTCCAGCTGGGCCTATATAGACCATTGAGGGCTCCCTCCACAGTCCAATTCTCGGCTTCCTCTCAGCAAGTGTCCTCTTTACCTCCGCGTTTAGGATCTTTATTGTCTCCTCACATGTCTTGCCCCATATGTGACTTGCATCCATGATCTCGCATCCGTCATCCGTGATCAGCAAGTAAACTGGGCTGCTTGCTTTTCCAGTTATGAAGATTCCATCATATCCTGCACATTTTAGTTCAACTGCAAACTCTGTGCTTGCAGTGGCGCCAACTATTCCATTACTTAGAGGAGACTTTCCGGATATGCAGATTCTGGATCCCGGATGAAAGCCCGTCAATGGACCTGTTAAAACTGTGAGTATATTCTCTGGTCCTAGAGGATCAACACTGGACCATCTCTTTCCCAATCTATCCCAGAGAACCTTAGCGGCTAGTCCTCTTCCCCCGAAATACTGATATAAAATCTCCTCGGGGATTTTTGTCTCCTCTATCTTCTCGCGGGTTAGATCCACCTCTAAAAATCTTCCCGCATAGCCATGCGGCATCTAAATCACCTCCTCACCTTTTTCTCCGAAGAGATTAACAGCTAAGTCCTTAGCTATCACCTCCGGCTCCACGGCATGTACTTTCTTGTGGATGCCGGGATCATCCGTTAGCCTTAGAGCGTTGTAGCCCGCTTCGGCACAGACTTCTACGCATTTTGGTTTTCCTCCACAAAGGTCGCATATGACGGCGTAGTTTTCCGTCGGATGTATGTATGGAATCTTGCCGGGACAAGACTCTATGCATACCCCGCAACCAGTACATTTCTCCTTATTAACAATGACCGCGCCAGTCTTCTCATCAACTGATAAAGCATCCGCTGGACAAGCCTTTACGCATGGATAATCATCGCATTGAGCACAGAGATGTGGAACTTCTAGGCCTGGAAAAGGCGCGAAGATTCTTATGCGTGATGCCTCCGGCCATATCTTTCCCTCATGGCTCAGTGAACAAACAATCTCACATCTGCGGCATCCTGAGCATCTTATGTAGTCTCTCATGATCCATATGCGGTCACTCATGTGAAATCTCTCCCTTCGTTTTTCAGATGGTTAATAATTCAAGTTTTCTCGCTCTTATAAACTTTGGACTAACTGATGATTGTCAGCTCATAGCGGGCGTGATTATCCGTTTCGCTTGTTTGGCGATGATGCTGGCCTAATATCTTTATTCGCTTTTCAGTTTTGTCTCATACATTATTAACCTATCAACTTGTGTGCGCCATCCAATTTTCTTCGTGTACTTTGGATCTATAGCCTCCACATATAGGAGAACTCGATCCTTGAATGGATCGTAAAGGAGATTCATGTATCCGTGAGTCGGATAGTCTGGTCTTTCATATGGAGAGAGAGGATTCCATTCCTTCTTGAAAATGGGTTCGAGATTCATGTTCCTATAATCTATCACGTAGGCTTCAAAGTCTTTGGCTATTCCGCATCCTTCGATTACATATCTACGTGCCAATCCGATGAAGAGGGGGCCCATGCTGCTTGCAAATATGCCTCCGTAGAGTTGTAAGTATCTTGGCTGTTTCGCTCCATCAATCTTTAAGATGCCATGTTTCCTCCATTCTATTCCATTTGTGCTCGTTGCTAAGGCAACGTTCGTTCTTCCATCAGGTCCGCTAGATGCTTTATAAAGTGCGAAGTACTTGCCGTCAACTATCCCTATAATTGCGTCTCTTGCCTCGTGCCTGTCATAGCTGTCGCCACGCTTCCAAGAGAGACCGCGAAAACTCCATGGGCCAGATGGGTCGTCAGATGTTAGAAGGAAGGTGTCCCATCCTCCCTCCGTCTTCTCTGTTCCCTGAGTGTCAACTGATATATAGAGATGGTATCTGCCAGTTTCCGGGTCTCTTATTAGCTGCTGTGCTTCAATGCTTGCAACAGTGATGCCTGACATGGTCTTCAAATCCTCTTTGGTGATGGAAGTGACTAAGCGGTAATTCTCTCCGTCATGCGACTTGTATATTTGCACCTCATAACCACGAAGAGGAGGATGTTTACGAGGTCTAACTGTCAGCCAAAACTCTCTGGAATCATAGTCTACTATGAGGCTTGAGGCTCCTATCCATGATCCGGGATTGAAGTCCGGCGGGTCTAAGATTACTCCACGGAATCTCCTATTCGAAAATATATATGACGGTGGAATCAACCCGGTCCAATTATATGATATAAACCGGGCGTTGCTAAACAATATCTCAACACCAGCTAACTAATAGCGGGTCGAGAATAAAAATCATCCATATTCCTTCTCAAAAAAATAAAAAAGGGGAGATTATCGGAGCTTCTCAACTTCGCTTAGTAATAAAGCCCTTTCCCTCTCCGTAAGTGTATTTAGATCCAGATGTAAGAGTAACAGGGATCTCTTCTCGATGAAATCAAATCGCTTCTCCTGTATGAATCTATAGAATGGTTCGAATCCATTCTTCGCGATGAGGTACTCTGAACCATCGAGAAGAATCACAGCCATATGATTCATTTTTAGAAATTCCGATATTTCAAGTGAAACGTCTTGAAGTGTTGAGACAGCCTTAAACCCTTTCATCGGCTTGGATGAGAGTAGTATCAGATTCTTGAATGCAGGGCCATATCTATTTATGAGCCTCTCAGGATCTTCGCGGGCTATGCATAGGCCCGGAACGCCGTGAAGCGTTAGATCCGCGTAAGCTTTGAAGCACCTTTCAGCTGATTCTGAAACAAAGCATCCTCCTGGGCGAAGTCCATTCAGTCGATATGCGAGTTCTCTAAGCCGCTCTTCGATGCTTTTTCGTTCAGTAACATCTAGGCCTGAGCTAAGTATACCTACTATCCGACCTTTCTCATCCCTAAGAACGGCATTATGCCACTCGATTATCCGTTCATTTCCACCCTTAGTCAATACGGGATTTTCGAATCGTCTAAATCTTTTTTCATCTCCCGATCCCAAAGAGAGCATGACCTCTCTCACTTTCCTTCGAAACCTTTTTGGAATAAACGTTTCTACCCAATCTTTCCCAATCACTTCATCGGATTCATATCCTAGAATCTTGCATGTTTTTCGGTTTGCTAGCTTAACTCTTCCTTGAAGGTCAAGCATGAGTATTGCTACCTCGGCAATATCTAGAATCTTTTGAGTTCTCTTTTCAGTCTCAAGCAGCTTTTGCTTTATCTGCTCTATGTTTGAAAGGTCAAACAGCGTTCCTTCAACTGCTGGTTTACCTTGATATATGAAGGGGCGGGCAACAGCTAATACGGAAATTTCGGAACCGTCTTTTCTTTTTAAATTGGTTAGGAATGGAGGAACATGCTCTCCGCGGAGAACTCTCCTAATATTCTCTTTTATCTGTCTTCGAAACTCTCGAGGAATAAGTCTCTCTATAGGATTAAATGAAGAGGATGTCATTT
>JAGGUU010000125.1 GCA_021158305.1 Candidatus Bathyarchaeota archaeon | reverse complement strand
TCCAGCGACAATAGATAATGATGTCTCGGGAACGGATACAACTATAGGATTTGACACGGCGGTTAATACTGCTCTGTCAGCGATAGACAAGATAAGAGACACGGCGACATCGCATGAGAGAATCTTCATCGTCGAGGTGATGGGGCGAAAGCGTGGCTTCCTTGCTCTTGAAGTAGGACTGGCAGGGGGAGCGGAGATAATCCTCATACCCGAGGTCAAATTCAGCATGGAAGAGGTTTGCGAGAAAGTTCGAAGCGCACATAAGACTGGGAAAACATCGGAGATAATAGTTATGGCTGAAGGGGCTGGCGATTCACGTAAGGTTGCGAAGCACATAGCGGAGGAGACCGGATACCAAGTGAGACTGACGGTTCTGGGATATATTCAGCGTGGAGGAAACCCAACGGCCAAGAGCAGGATTCTTGCGTCGCAGTTCGGATATCACGCTGTTGAGCTTCTTTTAAGCGGAGAAAAGAAGAGGATGGTGGGAATTCAGAACGGAAAGATACGCTCCGTAGACTTAGACTATTCTTGGAGGGTTTGGAAGAATATAGACCTAGAAAAGTACCGAATAGCTGGAATCCTATCGGAGTAAAAATCTTCAATCATCTAGGTTATGAAGTTTGTTAGCCCCGCCTCCTCGGCCAGCTCCACAGCTCGCTTCATCTCCTCCGGATTCAGCCGTCTCCTAAGCTCCGGAACTTCATATGCCCTCCACTCCGGCCTATACTGAAACATAACGTTCGTTCTTGTATTCGGGCCTAGATTATTCGCTATCCATTTCAGTATAACTCTGACGCAACATTCAAGATGCTCCGGAAGCACTAGAACCCGAATTATAAGCTCTCCATATTTTTTCCCATATAAATGATTCCTTGTACACGCTTCCCAGTAGTGCGGAGCATCACTTATTCTCTCTGCACATCGATTATTTCCATATTTAAAGTCCAATAGGTAGATGTCGGCGAATCCAGCTAGGAGCTTAGCGGTCTCCTCACTATAGTAGGAGTTAGAGTTCCAAACAACTGGAACGTTCACGTTCACGTATCTAAAGGTTTCAAGCCACTGTTGAAGCCACGGCGTAGGTTCTCCTCCAACCAAGTTCACGTTTCGACAGCCATTCTTCCTTAACTGCTCGACAGCCAATGCAAGTCTCCTAGGCGAATATATTTCACCGTCCTCAAACCATTGTGAAATAGTCCAGTTCTGGCAGTGAAGACAGGTCATAGTGCATCCCATCGTGAATATAGTTCCGGAGGGAACAAGTTCAGGTTCCTCACCCAAATGCTCGAATATGGAAGAGACAAGTATTTGGGAACCGCATCTACAGTATCCTAGATCTCCCTTCAAACGGTTTACGCCGCATCTCCTTGTGCAGAAGTGACAGCTCTCAAGGATGCGCGTAGCTATCGCCGCTTTCAAATCGAGAAAAGACTTCTCCGGAGTCTCAAGATCCTCTAGCCTTTTAACCCGCGTATCTATCTGTTGCTGCAGATCGAAGAAGTCCTTGAGTATTTGGTCATGGAGGCTCCAGAGGCTCCTTAAAGAGTCATCTTCGTCAAAGTCCGCTGGAACCTTCTTCGCTATCATGAACTTCGCTGGCTTATCATCCTGCATAACGTCAAAGTATCTTGAGAGACTTTCACGTGCCCTCTTATCCCCAAGTACGGAGACAGCGTCTCTCCTAATTATTCTCCACATGAAGCTTCAAAGAATAATGAGAGAATAAAACCCTTATTAAGACTGTGCCGTAGCGTATGCTATATTATTGGCGATGGAAATGCAAATCCCTCTCTGTGAAATTTTCCTTTGATCGGAATCTTTGTTCCGCAGCTTGGACACTTCATATCCTCCGTTAAGTTCCACCTTACAACTCCGAATCCATACCTTTCAATGAGAAGCTCGCCGCATTCGGGACAATAAGTATTCTCATACTTGTGTCCAGGAACATTCCCAATGTAGATGTAGTTTAAGCCAGCATCACGTGACACCTCATATGCTTCCTCAAGAGTCTTCACCTCAGTAGCTCTTATCGTGGTGAGCCTATAATCCGGATGGAATCTAAGCAGGTGAAACGGGGTGTCGGCTCCTAGATTCTCGCAGATCCACTCCGCAAGCTCCCGTATCCGCTGCATAGAGTCGCCTATTTTAGGGACAACCAGATTTGTAATCTCTATGTGGATTCCCTGCTTCTTCATCTCAATCAGCGATTCATATATTGGGTCAACTGAGGGAACCGAGGAGAACTCTCTATAAAACTTTGGGTCTCCCCCTCCCTTGAAGTCAACGGTTGCAGCGTCTAGGTAAGGAGCTATCTTTCTTACGGCTTCGGGAGTCATGTAGCCATTCGTTACGAACGTATTAAATAATCCGTTCTTGTGTGCGAGAACAGCTGTATCATAGGCGTACTCAAAGAAGATCGTCGGCTCCGTATACGTATAGCTCACACCTTGGCAGTTATACTCCTTAGCGGCTTTCACCACCTCATCTGGAGGGAAATATTTTCCAGTTATCTCTTCCTCCTGGCTTATTGCCCAGTTATCACAGAACTTACAGCGAAAATTACATCCGATAGTTGCAATCGACATAACATAGGCTCCCGGATGAAAATGCATAAGAGGCTTCTTCCCTATGGGATCCGCGTGGGCGGCGCATGCCTCAGCATAATTCAATGAGTAAAGTCTTCCAGATTCATTCTTTCTAACGCGACAGAAGCCTAATCCGCCATCTTTTATGAGACATCTCCGACCGCAGAGATTACACCTAACCCTATTGTCTGGAAGCCTTTCGTAAAGCATAGCCTCATGCTTAACCAAAAAGCACACCTCTTACTCTACGTAATACTTCGTATTTCTAAGATATATCTCTGTCTAGAAATGACGGGTAAGAGACAACGCTCATCCCTAATTCGACCAATCTATAGTATATATTGACGAGGCAGAAATAGGGTTGTTTAGTCTTTAATAGCCTCTAGGAGGCTCATCACGTTCCAGAGCTTCACTCGTGTGTAAGGTGGCATATTAGGATCTTGGAGGATCTCATCAAGTATTGATATGGCGTTTGAAGCTCTCACCGCCAGCGTATATTCTTCTGATTGGAGAGTATCCATTGATTCCTTTGCAGCTCTTCTGATGTTCCGTGGCGTAGTAGTGTCTTCGGAAACCTGGTTTAGAATGAACATTGCCTGCTTCACTCTTTCCTCGTACTCCTTCAGTTTCTTCTTGCTGACCAATCCTCCACCCTCCAACGTCCTGATTTAGGATTAATCTCCGAACTACACTATAAATGTTAAATATGAGAGATATAAGTATATGGCGGTTTCTTTACGATATTTTCATGAATACTTATGTTTTTCTGTAGTCTCTAGAAGAGGATGAAACATCTTATCAGTCACGTGACAATCTATCCATGCTAAGCATCAGAGCTACAGGGAAACTTGCCTTATAGTCTCCAAGCTACGCTAGCAACGTTTGTATATATTTTTTATGAGCTTCTTTATGGCCAAAGTACACATTCCAGCCGTCTTCTTTAAGATAATCCATGAAAATCTTTACATGTCTTTCTTCAAGTTTCATAACGATACCATTTGTGTTTAAAAATGTTAACGATATAGGTTTTAGCCTTATACTCGCTTAGAGATGAAAATCTTCATGATAAACGTTACGAAGAGTTCATTTAGGCTCGAGGGCCACGGCTCTTATCCATGAGGAATCCAGACCTACCACCCGGAGAGGAAGCCCTATATAGAATACTCTCTCCTTCCGCAACTTATCTAAGTTGATTAGGCCTTCAATTATCGGAATATCATTTCTCAACAGACTGTTATGTGTAGCCATTGATCCTCCGGGAGCTTCAACGGATATATTCTGCACCCCTACCATCTTTACGGGTTTCTCTGCAAGCCACTTCGCCGATTCTGGAGAAATATAAGGCATCTCATCACCGCTGTATGGACTCCAAAGCAGTACAATGTCGCCTCTCCGCACCTTCTTTAAGTGCTCCGGCTTTATAGGTTGCCCCTTACCATCTACTGGCTTAAGAAAATCGAATTTTAGCACAACTGCTTCTCCCATGAAAGATTCCAGAGGCATCTCAGAGGAGGATTTTTCGCCATCGAGCAGATGTGCTGGCATCTCAACATGGGTTCCAATGTGAGTTTCAGCCTCAACCCAATGCATAAATGTCTTATCTGGAGCATATATGAACTGACGTATCTCAAATCTCCTAATATGATCTCCATGAACGTATTCGCCATTAACCTTCAGGATCCCCGGAACTATCTCCTCAGACAGATCAATTACTCTATAATCTTTAAGGCTGATCAACGCTATTCCCTCTCTTCAATCTGATAGTTTCTCTAATCAAGTATTTAGCGCTTCTCCATCGTCTCCTCTTCTCATCAAATTCTTCCCGCGTCATATAGAAACGAGCTGGATTTCCAAGAACAACCGAATCGGCGGGAACATTTTTCGTCACAACTGAACCAGCTGCAACTACAGCTCTCTTTCCCACATGGACTCCGGGAAGTAATGTTGCATTCGCGCATATGATTGCTTCTTCCTCAACCTTGACTCCAATGAGATTTCCGCTTTGGGGATAAGGGTCATTCGTGAAGCAAACATTAGGTGCTATGAATACGTTATCTCCAATCTCCGTTAAGTGAGGCAGATAAGCGTTCGATTGAATCTTCACATATTTGCCTATCTTCACAGATCCATCTAAGACTACGCCTGTTCCAATCAGTGATCCCTCACCGATTATACTTCCCTCCCTTATTAGGACATTATGTCCTGTTCTAACATGATTGCCTATTATTGTATCCTCATAGATTACGGTGCCCGAGCGAATTATGCATCTTCTTCCTATTCTTGCCCCTCTGCTTGCATCATCAATTTTCTTTAGGTTGAAGATTCCAGAGTCGATAAGGCTTCGAATAGTCTTCTCAATCGGATGTCCAATAATCACGTTTTCTTCAATGATCGTTCCAGCGCCTATCACGGATCTTCCCAGAACTATTGAATCGCCAACATACCCTTTAATTATTGCATTTTGAGATATGAAGCGAATCATCCCTGTCACATTATCTCCTTGACGAAAAGATCATTTAAGATTATGTGCTCTTAATCCGGACAAGCTGGAGCTGTAATCAAGAGGAATAGGCATATATATCCATGTATAATTTCAAAATTATTAGTGAAGGGGGATGGTGAGGAGACCGAAGACTGAAACACAGAAGATGTTCAAAGCAGCAGCTGTTCTCCTCCGGAATACAACGTGGAAATGTGGAAGAATTGAAAGGCTAGTTATACGCTATCTCCAAAATCACCTGCGAAAAGACGGAAGACGCTGGTCTCGAATAAAAGATATGATCCAGTATTTTAGGTTGCAGGGTAAGCAGAGAAGAGAATTCTTCGACGCTCTTAAACGATTAGAGAAGAGACGCATAATAAGAATCGAAGTCACATAATTTTCTGACTGCAACCTCTAAATGGCGCCGTTTACTTCTTACTGCTTACCTTAACTTGATGTATTTGTTTTCTTCTTTTTCTCAGCTTGCTCTCTAAGCCACCTTGCTGCCTCTCTCATTACTGGATGCTCCGATACATCTACTACGGGGATTTCTAGGCCGCTAACTTTTATTGAAGGCGAATACTTCGGCATTAACGCAAAGTGAACAGAGCTCCAGTAAATTCTTCCTCTCAGGTAATTATCCATAAGATCATTTGTATCAGGAGTAAGCGGGAAATGTATGAAGAGAACTCCTTCAGCCCAGTACGCTACAACTGGAAGACCTGAGTGTATAACTCTAGCGAACATTTGATTCAGATTATCCTTTGAGAATTGGAAGTAGTCAAGGATAACTATTTCCTTGGGAGGATGATATATTATCTTAATTCTATTTTTCCCAGCCATTTCAAGCTTCTCCCAAAGAGTTTTTGTTTATTTCTTTATGCAAATCTTCACTTCGAATTAGGAATATTATCTTGACTTAAATTTGTTTCGCGGATTAGTAAGTGTATTAAGGAGATTATAGCATGATCATCAACCTGATTAAAAGGAATATTCCTATTAGTGTATAATTTAAATTTTTGTGTTAATTTTTATTTCCGTTTTCAAGTGTATACATTTGTTTTATAAGAAGATTATTTTTATTAAACAGCCATTTCCGAAAAACGTTGATACTTGTCCTTAGTCTAAAAATAGAATCAAAATATGATATTACATATACCCTTTAAAAATATAGGTGTAAAACAGATGTCGTACAAGGAAAAACCACAGATTCTTCATGCCGCCGTTCAAGTAGCGCTGGCTCTAATAATAGCGGCTTTAACAATGTCGGCTTACACGTGGAATTTCATCGCGCGTACAACAGCGGAAGCGCTTAAGACTGCAGGGATAAAGACTGCCTACATAAGCAACCTCTTCCTACTTTATGTTAGATTATTAGATGGTAGGGTTGTCGGCTTCAGAGTTCTTTTAGAATGTTCTGGCCTTATCACTCTCATCATATTCACTTTTATTTCAGCCCTAACTATAGGGCTGTTTAGTGGAAGCTTAAAAGTTAAGCTTGCCTGGTTCATTATGAGCATAATTGTATGCTTCTTCTGGAATATTTTCCGCCTTATCTCCGTAATCGCCGTTGCATATAGCTTTGGCTATTCAGCCTTTGAAGTAATCCACTACATCTTCGCGCCTACAATGGATTTCATCTGCATAATCTCTCTCTGGTCTGTTGGGCTCTCCTGGACGAGAAGGAGGACTG
>JAGGUU010000004.1 GCA_021158305.1 Candidatus Bathyarchaeota archaeon | reverse complement strand
TTATTATCTGCCCATCTATCCAGTTTTCTTTTCCAAGTCCTATGTATCTCCCGAAAAGATCATATGTTGAAGTCTGCAGTCCGCAGTTTACCTCCCAAATGGGCATCTCTGTGAGCTCAGCGATGAAGTAGACTATATGCGTCTTTCCAGTCCCGCTCGGCCCTATCAGGGCGCATTGTTTGAAGTAGTAGAGAGCCCGGACGATCTGCTTCACGTAATTCTTTCCGGGAGGAGTGATATATTCCGGAACGTTCCGAGGAATCATATCCCTAACAGATTCTGGGAATTCATATCCCGGGTGAAGATCATATTTTTCTATGCCGTACTTTTTTAGAAGCTCCGATCTCCTCTTCGTCTTCTTTATCAGAAGATTCAGCTTCGCATTTCCTATCTTCGTCTTAATACGTTCCTCAACGTACTTTCTATCCGGGATCTCCTTCTTGATGCTGTGGCTTCCGTAGGAGACTTTGGTCTCGTTATCGCTGGACTGCATTTATAGAAGCCCCTCAGATATCAATCCTGATGATGAGTCTTTAAACGCTCGTGTGTAGCATGGCATCACACACACAAAGGAAATTGGTAGAAGAAACTCATTCCGTACCCGGGAAATGGGCGGCTGAGAGAATCTTATCAACAAGGGAGAATCGCTGATGAGCTCTGATGAAGTGCGAGTAGATATCAAACTCTTCAACTTAGCGGGAGCCCTAACCAGTGAGACTCAGAGGGATGATTTGGAGCCGACGTTCGACGTCAACGTGAAGCTGGAGGAGATAGAGAGAGGAATTGACGAAGCCGCATTCAAATTTGCGATCGCGATGGAGACTAAGCCGAGCGTTGTGAGATTCGACGTTAATGGAGTGGCTAAGGTTTATGGGAAAAGCGAGGATATAGATAAGCTCCTCGAGGTTGACCCGGAGACTAAGGTTCCATATCTGCTTAAAAGGATTTATCAGCGCATCTTCATCTCCATCTTTCTTCTCTCTGGAGTTATGAATGCGCCCCATCCACCTCCAGATTTTCTCTTTCTATCGATTAAGAAGACTGGAGAAGAGATGAAGCTGGCTGAGGCGGACGGAAAGGTCTGAATTTGACGTTCGAATCTCCTTTTCACAACTCATTTAATAATAAAGAGGCGAATAGCTCCGTGCTAAGGAGGCATAGTGGAGTTTCCAGGATTGACAATGATAGAGCATCTGCTCGACGAGAAGAACAGAATGCTTACTGAAATGGTTCATGCAAGTAAGGGAAAAACTGTTCTGAGAAATGTGGAAGCCTTCAAGATAGGGATTGAAAAATCCTCCGACTTCAAGGAAGTATGCAAGGCGCTGATAAAGTTTGGGCTTTCAAAAAACGAGGCTAGGGTCTTCACATACCTCGCAAAGTATGGCGAGCAGAAAGCCCATAAGATTTCTAAGGTTCTCTCGCTTCACAGAACTGAGACGTATAAGATCCTTAAGAGATTAGAGGAGAGAGGACTTGCCTACCGCATACTTGATAAGCCTATTAAGTTCGCCGCTGTTCCCATCGATAAAGCTCTTGAAAACTTGGTTCAGGAGGAGAAGCAGAAGATAAAGAGGCTGGAGGAGGAGAAGCAGAAGATAATCGAGAAGTGGAACTCGATGACTATTCCAGTTGAGGAGGAAGAGGCGCTCAGCGAGTTCATACAAGTTCTGAAGGGGAGGAATCAAATATGTATTAAGGCTAGTGAGATCATAGAGAATGCGGAGGATGAGATTCTAATAGTTGCTTCTAATGAGAACCTCCTTCAGCTCTTCTACGCAGGAGTTATGGATGATCTTTCTGAAAGAGCGAAGAAGGTTAGAGTTAGGCTTGTTACGGACTCCTCTCTTAGAAGCACATACATAATTAAGAAGCTCGGACTAAAAAAGAACAGCATATTCATAAATGTTGAGCATATGCCCAGCTTTATACTATCGGAGAAGAGACTCCTGCTCTTCTTAGAGGATGAGAACGGAAGAGAGGGGAAACGTGCTCTATGGACAAATCAGAAGGGCATAATAGACTCTTTGAGGATCCCTTTTCTGAATTTAAAAGTCTCATCCATACATGTTCAGGCGTGCGGTGCCTGAATACGGTTGAAGATGAAATCCATGTTTAGGACATATTCTTTTTCTTCAGAAACCATTAATATTCATTTGCACCTTCTTCTAGAACGTAGGGTTCAGACTGAGAGTCTATCAAAATCGTCCGTTCCAGAGATTCAGTAGAGTAGTCCATTTTAGTGTCTGTGTAGAGGATATACGCACAAATCAAAATATCCAATTTTAGACTTGATTCTCTCTCTAGTGAGAGAGGAATGAATCTTCGAGTAGACAATGAAAAGGCGCTCAGCACGGTGGTTACGGCATTAATAATCCTCGTTGTCTCCGTTCTTTTAGCCGGAGTCGTCACAATGTACGCTGTGAATATTACATCGACGCGAACGCAACAGGAGGATCTTCGAATCACCAAGCAGAGAATCTGGGTATTCGCTAATGGAACCGCTTACGCCGCTTTCTCAATAGACAACGTTGGAGGAAGAGATGTTATCATAGACAAGATACAGGTCAGGGGTGTTGAAGCCTCTTGGTCCAGCGTCCACTATCTTAGGAGGTCATCCTCCTTCACAGCGTCTCTTAATCCTCCCGCTACCAGTGGACATGATTGGTCATCATTCACCTATGCGACTGGAGAGGCTGCGGGAAGCTTTTCAGCCGCGAGCGGCGATCTTTCATTGGCATCAGGGGATACGATGGTCATATACATCAAGGATCCCGACAGCATAGGCTTGAATGATATAGGCACAACAGTTGGCATAACTGTCTTCACAGAGAATGCCCAATACTACGTGGAATGCAACATAGAGACCTCAGTAACGGCGTA
>JAGGUU010000152.1 GCA_021158305.1 Candidatus Bathyarchaeota archaeon | reverse complement strand
GCTCATCATCTTTCCTGAAACCCATTACCTTTACATCTTCACCTGTCTCGGGAAATCTATCTTTGAATCTTTTTGAATTCAGATACTTTTCCGTGGCCAAAACTATGTTTTCAGTTTTAGTCATGGGCGCCCACCCTACAGCTGCAGAGGTATCATTTGCCTCCAAGACTTTCCCTCCCCTTCTGAAAATATCAGTAAGCGCTGAGGATCCGGGCTGAATCTCGATCTGATACTCTACATGCTCATCAGGATCTACAAATCTTAGGTTTTTTCTAAACCAATCCTTGGCTGTCTGAATCGCTATCTCGCCTACTGGGATGCTTATTCCGTTAGCTTCGAAGGTTGCTCTATCTCCAAAAATGAGTTTCATTCGTTTCTCCACTATTCCTCCGCCGAATCTTGTCTTCACTTTACCCGCTGCGAGGAGCGATTTATCAATATTGTGATGAAGAATCGTCCCGAATTTTTCGATGTATACTTGGCTTAGTTTGACTGAAACTTCATTCATTATAGAATCGCATATAGTATCAGGGTGACCCAACCCTTTTCTTTCAACAACCTCGATTCGCTGCTCCTCCAGAGGCAGCTGCTTAATCTCCGTAACTATTATATTCCTCAAGATTATTCACCAAAGTGACTTTCATGTAATTCTCGGGGAGCAATATATAACTTACGCAATATTTAATTGAAAAATAATGCAGTTTTTTGTATAATTGGCAATGTGGAAAACAAAAAATATTTTATGCTTTTAGAAAATACCCTTTGAAAGAGATAACCAGAGGTTATCGAATTGATTATCAAGGGATCTATTTTGAGAAAGATGAGGCTTGAAGCTGGACTAACCCAGAGCCAGCTAGCTAAGCTCGTTGGGGTTTCTCAAGCCCACATAGCAAAGATAGAAGGTGAGAAAGTAGATCCGCGACTATCAACAGTTAATAAGATTCTTGAAGTACTTACAAGCAAAAAACGTAAGACTTGCGAGGAAATCATGACCAGAGATGTGATAGTTACAAGCCCTAAAGAGAAGATTAAGAAGGTAAGTGAGATCATGATAAAGCACGCGATTTCTCAGTTACCAGTTATAGAAAATGGCAGAGTCGTAGGCATGGTTACGGAGGAAGGTATCGTGAAAAACCTTAGCTCAAACATTTCTGAAAAGACTGTTGAAAATATCATGGAGCCTCCGTTACCCAGCGTCTCTGAAAACACAGATTTGATAACTGTTAGATCTATCCTTAGAACGCATCCGGGAGTTTTAGTTACGAGAAAGGGAAAACTCGTGGGAATAATAACTAGATCGGATCTTCTTAAAGTTATATAAACAAATTTCGATTATGAGTTTTCTAGGGTTCTTAAGATTTCAAAGCCTTCCAAGACTATCTTAGCGCCACATTTCTTGCACATAAGAGATAGAGTTTTTAGAGTTCCATCTTCGTAAGTTTCCATATCTATTATCTTGTATGTCTCTTCAGAAACATCATCAGGAGATATGAGTATCCCACATGACGGGCAGGGAAAGGAGCCGTCTCCATCCATGTCGTTCAAGTTGATTCGATAAACTGATAGTTGCTTCAAGACTGTCTCCCTCCAGACATTCCGCTGTAAATTTTGGCGATTTCTTTTTTAAGAGTAATGAACCATAAATCCATTCGTAAGATACTTTATTGCTGATATGTTTTCTGAATAAATCGGGAATGGAAATCTCAGTATAGACCTAAGGTTTAGACCTAGAGTTCATAAATGATTTAATATTTTTGAAAGCCGCTTTCTGCCAGAGATCATAAAAGGGAGATTGACTATACAGAATGAAACACAAAAAGATTCTATATCTCTTTATATTTGCGGCTTCATTTACAATTTTGTTGCTCACATATTCTCCTCGGAATCTGATGGGAACATCAGTCTCCATAATGGAAGGAAACAAAACCTACATAAGTAAGCCAGGATATCCGGTAAAAATTAACGCTTCGCAGATCCCCATCGGCAGTAGCTGGACCTTCATCTACCCCCTGAATAAAGGTTCTTTTTATCACGTATACTTCATAGGCGACTGGATAGGTTCAAAAACAGATTATGACGTCTACGTTTACAGCCCTGAAGGAAAGCTTGAAGCCGTTCATACAGCATCATCCGGTCTTCCTGAGCATTTGGGGAATAAGCCTAATGATCCCTTCTTCACGCCTAAAAGAACAGGGCTCTACTATTTCTTGATCTATAATGATCCAAAGGAGAGTAATGGTGAAGATGCAGCCACCTTGATGGTTATTGAGCATTTAGAATGTAACAGATGGTATGAGAAATATATTAGAGGAAAAGTTAACTTCAAGGATGTACATGAAACCAGATGGGCTTATGAATTTGCAAGCAACAGTGATAGAATCGAGGTTATAATAGAAGTTCCAGAGACTCTTGACATGTATGAGGCGCGACTATATCTATTAGCGAATCCATCAAAGGGCATAGGTGACATATTAGATGGCTATCCCGTAGCTTGGGAACCGGGATTATACGGTGAAATTGATTCTTCTGGACATTACGGCGGATATAATTGGGAAGATGAAGGATACAGAAACTTGGATGCTATGGCTAGCTGCGAATTCTTTGGGCAAGATATGCTGATAAATTATACATC
This sequence comes from Candidatus Bathyarchaeota archaeon, assembly GCA_021158305.1. Lineage (GTDB taxonomy): Archaea > Thermoproteota > Bathyarchaeia > Bathyarchaeales > DTEX01 > B63. The sequence continues at coordinate 31,194 of JAGGUU010000152.1, read as the reverse complement.
GCCATCGCCTGGAGAAACTATCCTTTATCATTTAGTTCTCATTGGTGAGAACGGAGAAGGTATCGTTAGATTCATGATAAAAACTGATTTTAATCCACCGTCGATTAGTCTTATGGCAACCCCTAAGGAAATTGCATCTGGACACAAAGTAGAGATTAAGGCTAAAATATATGACGAGGATTCTTTGAAGTCAGTTAGGCTATATTATACGAATGATGACTGGGCTTCATCTCACTCAGTTGAAATGGAGGAGACCTCTGACGGAATCTACGTTGGAGTCATACCGGAATATCCTGGGAGCAATAAGATAAAATATAAGGTTGTCGCCGTTGACATGGTTGGCAATACAGCAGAGGCTACAGGCTCCTACATTGTTAAGAATAAGACGGAACTTAGCATCAACTTGTCGAGAAGAAAGATCTACATTGGAGAAGAGATAATAATAACTGGACAGATGTCTCACGGCAGAGATAGCATACTCCTAAATTTCACTTCGCAAGGAGAAAACTTGCTTAAATCCATCACAGTTGATGTTAATGGATCGTTCAATTACAGGTATACGCCTAACGCTATTGGCGAATGGACAGTTATAGCCACATATCCGGGAAATGAAGCATACTTTGAAGCATCCGCTAAAGAAACCTTTAGAGTTGAGAAGATACCTACATCGATCGAGATTGCATTAAGTAACAATACGATCAATATCGGAGAAAAGATTGACGTTATAGGGAATATTGACCCGCCTGTTAGAGGGAAAAAAGTTGAGATACTGTTTACTCTGCCAAACGGCACCGTGATCAAGAAGGAAACCAGCACGGATAGTCATGGCAGATTTAACATCGGCTTTACTCCTCCGACAACGGGAAAAGTTAGCATACAGGCACTCCTAAAAGGAGACAACGCTTATCTTCCATCAACAAGCAAAAAGAAAGAGTTAATTGTAAATAATACTTGGATAAACATGATCCTAACGCTTCTAAATCAGTTCATGTTGTACATAGCGGTGGCCATAGGCGGAACCATTTCAGCAGTAGCTTTCTTAATATATTGGAGACGAAGAAGAGAGTATCTCTAGACAATGCTTACGCATTTTCTTTCTTGTCTTTCATCATCTTTTCCACAAGGATGTGAAAGCGGTCTCTAACTGGCACATAGACTTCCTTATAGAATCTCTGCTGATCCAGAAGGACATCTCTAGAGAAACGACTCAAGTACTTAATAGATGCTTCCCAAGCATCCTTATATGATATAGCTGCACTTTCTATACGCTTAGCTATTTGTCGATCGTAATCTTCTGGTGACTGTTCAGTTCCGCCTATAACGAACCAGCCCCTAGGCGAAAGATAAGCCGTCTCGTTGCCGACTTGCTCATACATTGGCTTAGCGATTCGTGTGCCAGCTTCTTCGATTCTAGGCTTCTTTGTGATTCTCACTAGCCTATCTCGAGCATACCTCTTAGCCCAAGCATAGAAGATAGCCCTATTCAGACCGAATGACTTAGCCTTTTCAATATCTCCCTTAATCAGATAGTAGCGAGCAGCTTGGAGGAGGCCCATAACTTGAAATCGTCCAATCTTCCTATAGGCGGGCTCTTTAGCAGCAACCTTAGCTGGAGTTTTTGCCTCTACGACGATGCGCTGACTTATCTTCGGCGTTTCACGCCATCCATCATATCCACCAATTTCAGCTAGAGCCTTCTCGGCGAGATGGTCTGCTTCGCCCTCTTCATATATCTTCCATGAAGGGTCGTGGCGAGGATTCTTGACATGAGCCCATTCCGGAGAGAAATCGTTGATGTCATTCGGTTTGAAGCAGACACAGCAGAGGTCGAGTTGCCTATGGAGGGAGAGCGGAGCGGTAAAAACCCGCTTGATATCTATTTTGTTTTCAATCCTAAGCGGTCGTTCTCCTGCCTCCGGGGCTTTCTCAGCTAGCTTAACGAGCTGATCTTTAGTCCTCCTCAGGGCATACTCTACAATAGAGAACGATACATCGAGGGGATTATGTTTCTTCAAAAGATCCTCAGAGAAGGCTTTCTCGTGAATGTGAATATGAATTCCCCTCCCCGACCACTTCAAATAGACTGAACGATTAACTCCTTCTTTATCTAGGAAATTAACGATTATCTCCGAAGCTTTTACCGCGTATTCCCAAGATTCTAAGCTGGCATCAACATCCCATATAGGCGTGGATTCTACAATATTGCCTGGCTGGTCAGTATCTTCACGGCTTTTTAAGCGTCTATAACGGTTTATGGATGCATATATCGTTCTAGGCTTGAAGAACCTGAACCTGTTTAGGATAAGGCTGACATCATCCGAATCACTTATTATAAGAGGCGTTCTCCGACGAGTGTACCTTATAAAAACTCTTTTACCGCCGCGTTCAAACCCTTCTATGGCAACCCATCGATTTTTACAGTAGGAGGCAATTTCATCTTTCACTTCTTGTCTTGAATAATATTCTAGAACATCCTTAAAATCCAAAGGCAATCAAATAGTTCTTTTTCGACATCTCCTTTAAATTTTTTGCAGAAATCACTTCTTAGAAAAAGAAAAGACAACGGCTCATTTCATCGAGTCGTCTCGATCCTGATGATCTTTTCTAAGGGCTCTGGATTCCTTTCGAAATGATCTCTTACAGGCTTAAGTATCTCTATAAGGGCTTCTGCAACTCCATTTTTCAAATCAAGAGGATGAATTTCGCCCTTAAGGTAAGATCGTCTCAGATCTTCATAGCTCTCAAACATTAATGGTCCGCCGTACTTTGAGGGTCTAGGCACTTCAAGATGATTTAAATGTGGAAAGACTATGTATTTCGCATGCTCAAGCACAGGGTTTCCCTCTTCTTGTTTCGGTGGGCAGTAGGCATTTCTCATCTTAGTTCTAATCGTCTCCGGACTATCATGAACAAATATGCAGCTTTCAGGTTTACTCTTAGACATTTTTGAGCTTATCCTTACGTTTAATCTCGCGTCCTCATCATACTTTCCTCTGCCGACTTCGGGTTTCAGAAGACCGGGAAGCAATGGGGTGTGCACGCATATCGGTTTTCTCCATCCGAGCTTCTCAGCCGCGTCTCTAGCTAGCATATGTGCCTTTCTCTGGTCCATGCCTCCCGCGGCGACGTCAAGATTCATATGAAATATGTCTGCAGCTTGCATACATGGATAGAATATCCAAGCCGTTTCAATATCTGAGAGATCCATCTCGCGTCCCATGATCGTTAGGGCCCTTCGAACTCTTAAGAGAGAAGAAACTTTAGCTATTCTGATAACTTTTTCCCAGTATTCTATGTCCTTGGCTATCTCAGATGCCCAGACAAAACGCACTTTATCTGAGGATATTCCTAGTGCTTCAAAGCAATGCTTGAAATATTCTCCGCAGGCACGTATATTATCCATAACTCCGCCGAGCTTATTGTTTATCCAGCTATGCCAATCAGCAAGGAAAATTGTGAAGTCGAAGCCAGCTTCAATCATATCCTTGATTTTTGCCCCTGGAATCAATCCTATTCCCACATGCATGAGCCCCGAGCATTCAAATCCCCAGTAAGCCTTAGGTCTACTATTCGTTTCTAGAAGGATCCGCATCTCCTCGTAGGTTACGATTTCCTCAGTATTTCTTGAAACCAGTTCCAGACGTTTCTCTAGATCCAACACTATTCCCCGCTTATTGAAACTACTATTAGACGCCGCCGAGGAATATATTTATTTAATGCTTTTAATGTAAGAGATGCAAATAACGATTTCGAGAGAGAAAATATGCCTTACTGTGAAAAATGCGGAGCAAAGATCCCAGAGGATGCCGTTTTCTGTCCGAATTGCGGCGCACCAGTTAGAGCTTATTGGAGAAGAAGACTTGAGACTGCAGGTTGGGGTGAAAGATTTGTAGCATGGATGATCGACATAATAGTTGTTGGTGTTCTTCTCGCATTGTTTAAGTGGTATTTCCTTTGGTTAGGATTCGTGTGGTTCAAAATCATAGACTTCAGCAAAGCATTCATCTTTATGAGAGGAATCCCATTCATCGACGTTGGATTCGATAATATTGTATACTTCCTTTACTGGACATTCACTGAGGGTATATGCGGTCAATCAATTGGAAAGATTGTTATGAAGATGAAGGTGACGCGGCTGGATGGGGGAAAGATAAGCATGATGCAAGCAGCTGTGGAAAGTATTGGTAAAGCTTTTCTGCTTCCCATAGACTGCCTCATCGGATGGCTTCTTTATTCAAAGAAGCAACAAAGACTTTTCAATTATATCTCAGAGACAATCGTGATAAAGGTCTCCTATTAGAGATTACTATGACAAGCTATTAAATTCTTTAATGGAAAAATGCTTATTCAAGTCTGATAGAATTAAAGTAATATGTATATGTAATATCTCAGAGAAACGAACGCTTATAGTGGCTTTGGATGATCGAGTTTATTCTATTATCCAGAAGAGGAAGAACTGATGGGTCATTCAGAAGCCTAAGGGAAGCTGGTAGGCTGGACGTCGTATACCAGTGTATTCTCTTTGCGTTTTTTACCTCCGGAGCCATACGTCGCGATGTGATTTTCCACGCTATCTTGGGAGGGCCGCCTAGGCCTCCGCTTCACCTGATTATTGATGGAAGAGAACTTCGAGGAGTGAGAACGGATGAGAGAACGTGGGAGTCAATTCTAAGGAAGGTTTTATCTGGAGGCTCTCATCCCGGAATCTACGTAGAAAAGAAAAGTTTCCAAGCATTGCTTCGTTCATTTAGTAATAGAAACATCTTTGTGCTGGAGGAGAAAGGACGGGATATAAGGGAGATAGATTTTGGAGCAGACCCCGTATTTGTTTTAGGCGACCAGATAGGTCTTCCGAGGAAGGATGAAGAATTCGCCTTGAGATTCGGAACTAAGGTGTCTATAGGAAAGAAGCCTTATTTAGCTGCAACATGCGTTGACATTATAAATTATATGCTTGATTTAGAAACGAAACGAAAAGTATAGAATGCCGAAAAGACATAAATTGGCATTCTTCTCTCTTCTATTCACAAAGAGGAGGCATGGTGAGTTGTCAAGAAGCTACAGCATTGCTGTATTACCTGGGGATGGAATAGGACCTGAGGTTATAGAGGCAGCTGTTAAAGTTTTAGATGCTGTTCAGAAAGCATTAGGAAACCTAAAACTTGAGCTTAAATTTGGGGAAGCAGGGTATAACTGCATTGAAAAATATGGAACGAACGTTCCGGAAAAGACCCTTAGGATACTTGAAGAAACTAATGCGTGTCTAAAGGGGCCTATGACGACGCCGGAGGAAATCGGAGCGCCGCCGAGCGCCGCCGTGACTATAAGGAGGAAATTCGGTTTATATGCGAATGTCAGGCCGTGTAAATCTTTGCCTGGTGTTCCATCATTAAAACCCAATATTGACCTCATCATTGTTAGGGAGAATACGGAAGGGTTATATTTTGGTGAGGAATTCGAAGTGTCGCCTGGAAAAGGCGTAGCGATCCGTCTTATAACGCGAGATGCATCGGAGAAGGTTGCGCGGTTAGCTTTTGAGCTTGCTATGAAGAGAAAACGCCATGTAACTTGTGTGCATAAGAGAAATATACTACGAGTAACCGACGGTATCTTCCGAGATGCTGTCTATAGAATTGCAGAAGATTATCCGTCAGTTATTCTGGATGAAGTGCATGTTGACGCTATGGCCATGAGGCTGATTAAGGAACCAGAAAAGTTCGATGTAATCGTTACCACGAATATGTTTGGGGACATTCTCTCCGATGAGGCTGCTCAGATCGTCGGCGGTCTAGGAGTAGCTGCTGGAGCAAATATAGGCGACGATTACGCGATGTTTGAGCCCGTTCACGGCTCCGCCCCCAAATATGCTGGCAAGAACAAAGTGAACCCTATAGCGACTATACTCGCCGCGAAGATGATGATGGAGTATCTCGGAGAAATAGAAGCCGCTAAAATCATTGAGCAAGCAGTGATCAAAGTTTTGAGAGAAGGAAAGGTTAGAACATACGATCTTGGAGGAGACTCGACAACGCAAGAGGTAGGTGAAGAAATAGCCTCAAAAATCATGGAGATCTCGTAGATTTCTACGATATATTTCGGCGGTCTTCTCAGCTCAGAATAGCTTTCCGAGTACATGTAATCAGGAGCATGAAGACTCCCTTTTATCTATGAATCCCCGCCTCGATTTATTCATGCACTTTTCCTCGGGCAACACCTCTATGGCTCTGAGCACTTTATCAACAACTTCTAATGCGTTTCTGCCGAGTACTCTTATCATAGGTTCCTTTCCAACTCCTCCCTCATCGTATATCACGTCTGGAACTTCGCGTATTTTATGAATGGCCTCCTCAACTCCCCATGGAAGAGACTTGCCTTCAACACGTTTTATCTCAGCCGGTTCAAGCTTTCTATCGAATCCGGAAACTTTGCAGCCTATTTTCCTAAAGGCCTTTAGAAGAACAGGGCTGTAATGCAGATTCATAGCTGCACGAACTTGCGGATCATGCTTCATAGCCGTCAAAATTACGGATGCCATATGTCTCGAAGCGCCGAGACGCGGAGGACCCGCTGCCTTCAGTCCATCACGAGTCTTGATTATTCTCCCATCAATAGCAACTACATCTTCGGGCCCGCGGGGATACGGAGGAGCCATCGCTATTTGAATCCCAACCTCGGCGCAGAACCGGGATATACTCGGATTTCTCTCAACAGCCTTGGCGGCTTCATCCACTTGCTCTATGGCTTCAGCTATCCCCGCTCTGTTATATAAGAACGCCATGGGATTCACCGGTGTTCTTCCAGATCCAATCTTTAGAGCTCCTCTGAAGCTGGTCTCAATGAACTTTTCGGCTTCTTCAACAGCGCTTTCAAGGCTTTCTCCATGTGCAAGGAACGACGCTATCGCGGCTGAGAATGTACATCCCCCTCCATGAGGATTTATCATAAAACGTTTCTTCTTAAAGACCCTGAAGGAACCCTCATGATAGAAGAGATCGCATACTTCTAGGTTCTTCTCTTTCATGTGGCCGCCCTTTATTATAACAGATTCAGCGCCGAGATTTACGATTCTCTTCGCCGCGTTCTTCATGTCATTTAGGCTTCTTATTCTAATGCCGCTTATCATCTCAGCTTCGAACACGTTTGGAGTTAGGATCATGGATCGAGGCACTATTAATTTGATTATGGCGTTCTTGTCCTCTTCGATTATTAAGGGACTGCCGGAGCCAGCTCGGATAACGGGATCCGCAACCAGCGTGATCTTATATTCATCTATGGCTTTGGCGACCTCTTCCATGATCTCCTGTGAATAAAGCATGCCCGTCTTCGCCACTCTTACTGGTATATCCTTCATCACAGCTTTGATCTGGGACTTTACTATGCTTGGAGGAAGAGGAAAGATACTCTCCACTCCTCTAGTGTTCTGGGCAGTAACAGCCGTTATTACGCATGTTCCAAATACGCCCAGGGCTGAAAATGTTTTAAGGTCTGCTTGAATTCCGGCTCCTCCACCACTATCTGAGCCAGCGATCGTCATCACACATGGAATCTTTCTGCTCAACATAATATTCAGATCCAACCTTTCCCCTCTCTTCAGATCTTATCATTCGTCATGGCTAAATAGTATGATTTATCCCTTTAAAATTCAGGTTCTAAATTAAGATTCTTTAAATAATATGATGAAGTATTTATTCCAGCCAATGTTAAATGTGAACACTATGTCGCTTAGGGATACTCTGGAGAGAATACGGAAAGAATTAGCCAGAAAAGATATGTTTAAACAAGAGATTCAAATAGCCGCGCGTAAGGCTACGAGGCTTTCTAAACAGGCTGTATTTCAAATTCACAAAGAGAATCTTGAAAAAGCCAAGGAAACGCTCGAAGAAGCCAAGAGAACCCTAGAAAAAATCAAAGAGATATCAAAGGATTATCCGGATCTTTTTTATACGGGCTCGGTGAACTCGGCGTTTCAGGAATATGCAGAGGCGAATATACTCTTGACCCTCATCAAAGACTCAAGGTTTCCGGAAATTGAAGAACTAGGCGTCCCCATGGATGCTTATGTTCTTGGACTTGCAGATGTAGTAGGAGAATTAAGAAGAAGAGCTCTTGAATCATTGAGAAAGAATATGAGATGCGAAGCTGAAAGATGCTTAAGATTAATGGAGACAATATATGAGGAGATCATTAATCTAGAAGACATCCAAGTTCTCGTGTCAAGTCTTAGAAGAAAATGCGATACAAGTAGAAGAATAATCGAAGCCACAAGAGCGGATATAATGATCGAGTCTGGCAGAAGCTCACTTGAGCGGCAGATCATGAATCTGATTAAGGCGTTAGATGAGAGGATGAGAGATGAGCCCGCTGAATCCGCATGAGATTCTAAAAAAAGTTGAGAAAGAAGGATTTGAGAAAGCATGGAAAGAGAGCTCAAGTCTTATACCAAGAGCATCGAAGAGACTTACTCTCCATTCGGAAAGACGAGGAGAGCCCCATCCGATCTATGAGCTTATACAGAAGCTCAGAAACAGATTTCTCAGTTTAGGATTCGATGAAGTCTTTAATCCGGTTATAGTTGACGAGAATGAGATATATCGTCAATATGGACCGGAAGCACCGATAATACTTGATCGCTGCTATTACTTGGCGGCTCTGCCGCGTCCAGATATCGGGTTAAGCAAATCTAAATGTGAAGAGATTGAGAAGCTAGGGGTGAAATTGACAGATTCCAAAATTCTCGCCTTGAAGGGAGTATTTAGAGATTATAAGAAGGGGAAGATAGAATCTGATGATCTTATTGAGGAGATAGCTGAAGCGCTCGACGTCTCCGATGATGTTGCGACTCGTGTTGTCTCTCAGGTTTTTCCTGAATTTTCATCCCTAAGACCGAAGCCCTCAAAGCTAACTTTACGTTCACATATGACGAGCTCTTGGTTTCTGACGCTTCAAGCCCTCCAGCACATAGCGGATCTTCCTTTGAAGCTCTTCTCTGTGGACGTGAGATTTCGGAGAGAACAGAGGGAGGACCCTACACATCTCAGAGTACATCACTCCGCCAGCTGCGTTGTGATGGATGATGAATTGAACATAGAAGAGGGAGAGAGAATAACAAGAGCTTTACTTGAGCCTCTAGGTCTTAGAAACTTCCGATTTGTTAAGAGGAAAGTGACCTCTAAGTATTATGCCTATGGAATGGAGTATGAGGGATTTGTTTACAATCCCTCCTCCGGAGAGTGGGTTGAGATAGTTGATTATGGGATTTATAATCCTATATCCTTGGCAAGATACGGGCTGGAGTATCCGGTTTTAAATGTTGGCTTAGGAGTGGAGAGGCTGGCAATGGTACTTTATGGAGAAAGCGATGTTCGAAGACTTGTTTATCCACAATTCTATAAAGAGCTGTTTCTTACTGATCAGAAGATCGCTGAGGCGCTTAGATTCAGAGAGGAACCAGTAACCGAAGAAGGCAGGAGAATACGAGACGCGATAATCCGTGAAGCTCTTAAACATAAGAACTCCGTAGGTCCGTGCCGGTTTCTAGTATACGATGGAGAGATACTTGGTAAGAGAGTTAAGATTTACATTTATGAGGATGAAGAGGGAGCTTCTCTTTTAGGAGCTGCGGCTGAAAATCGCATATTTGTCTATGATGGAAACGTTATAGGAGCGCCTCTCAAAGGCATGGATGACTCTCCGCTAGTTAGGGAGACGCGGGAGAAGGGACTCTGCACGGACATTAAATACTTAGACGGTGTAGCTTCATATGCCGCCGCCAAAATAGAGGAAGCCTTAAGAAAGGGGCTTAAAGCAGTCAATGTCAGGATTAAGATGGTTAAGAGACTAAGCGATGTGAATCTTGAGCTGAGCAAAAAAGCACGTAGGTTCATAACAAGTCGGAAAAAGAGAATAATGGTGTCAGGACCTGTTTTCCTAGGCATACATGCAGAGATAAGCGGGTAAGCCATGAAATGGGAAACATCGGTGCTACAGCTTCCGGATTCTAGAATACTTCCCCTCCTCAAGCGGGCTGAGAAGATTCAGAGATGTCTCTCAAAAGCCGTGATTACCCACGATTCTTTACCAGAGGAGATTAAGTATATTGCTGGAATAGACATCGCATATTCAGCTGGCAGAGCATATGGAGCCGCCGCTGTGCTTGAGTATAAGACCATGAGAATAATTGAAGAAAAGACTTATTCGCTGAATATGACGATTCCTTACATTCCAGCTTTTCTCTTCTTAAGAGAACTCCCTCCAGCAATAGCCGTAGCACGAATGTTGAGGGTAAAACCAGATGTTTTTATGATTGAGGGGCATGGACGAGCCCATCCCCGCCGTTTCGGCCTCGCTTGCCACTTTGGTTTAGTTTTAAACGTGCCCACGATAGGAGTCGCTAAGGGTCTTTTGTGCGGGGAAGTTAGGAGCATCGATGATTCGTGGAAACCTATAATTGATGGCGAAGAGATTATAGGCGCAGCTGTTTTAACGAGGAAGAATAGTAAGCCCATATATGTGAGTGTAGGTCATAAGGTCTCTCTTGAAACAGCCGTGAAGATAGTGCTTGAATGCTCCAGATATAGGATTCCGGAACCCATTCGATACGCGCACCTTATTGCTGAAAAAGCGAAAAAAGAAACTTAGCGTATGGGTCTGCTGAAGAAACCCTTATATCCGGATTATTGTTGCGTCCTTAGTTTTTGTATCAAGTATACCTATAGTTGCTTCTCCTGTGAGATAGCCACATACCTCTCCTGGATTAACTATCAGAACTCCGTTTCTCCTCTTTACTTCAGGATGATGAGTATGTCCATAAACCACTACATCGTAGAACTTAGTATTTATAATGGAGTTTAAGAGCTCCTCTTCATCTCCATGGAGAAGAGCAATCTTGACGCCATCGGCCTTTATCTCCGCGAATCTACCGCGTATATCAACGCCTATTTCGCTGAAATTTCTCCGCAATAGTTCTCTTTCAGCATCATTGTTTCCAAGAACCCCTATCATCTTGGCCTTTAGAGGCTTAAATCTGAACGCAGCGAATGGGGCACAGTAGTCACCAGCATGAAGCACTAGATCGACTCTTGCCTCATTCATCTCTTCGATAGCTTTGTCAATAAAAGGTAGCCTATCATGAGTGTCTGAAATTATTCCGATCTTCATTCTCACATCACCAACAGACTCGATACTACAAATTTTTCTTTATTAAATTTAAAACCATATTTTCTGCCATCAAATGAGAAATGCTTGAAGAAACAGTTAATAGTCTTGTTGTTTCATATCCTCTTGTTTAGCAAGATGGTGAATAAGGAGATGAAGAAACTCCAATTTAACATTTCTTACCTAATCTCATCTATCTGTTCTCTGGTTCTAGCGGGATATCTTTGGCTCGTCTTTTTACCAGCATATGAATTTACCGCAGCCTATGAATTCGCTAAAAGACTTATATCGGTACTAACAGTTCTGCTAGTACTTGTCGCTGGAATTCAATTTTTTCTAGCAATAAGGAGAAAATAGGACTCTACTTATTCTTCTTTAAAACAGCTTTGTATTTTGTGAATCCGCAGTGACCGCATGTGTAGCGGTCTCCATGATCCGCCATGAAATAGCCGGGACCGCATCGGTCGCAGAAGGGCAGAAGACGCTTTAACTTTCCATCCTCAATCTTATAGTACATGTAAACCTTCTTTTCCTTTTTAGGCTTCTTAGCCTCTTCCTTGGACAATTAGTCTACTCTCCTTCTTTCTCCTCTGTTTTAGGCTTATTTCTGAGTATTATATGTTCCGGTTCAACATACTTGGCTTGGCTCGGCGAATCATAGATATTCGCTTTGCCAATAGAGAGGTTCATCCCCGTCTTAGTTTCAATCCTTTTGACATAAACCTTTTCCTCATCTACATCAAGTATGCTGGCAAGATTTTTCCTAACTTCAATGCGAGATGGCGTTCCCTCTCCTTCATGACTTACCTGAAACTCAACCTCAATCCGCTTAAGCAGTTTGTTCCTCCGCTTGCTAGTGACCTCGAGCTTCACATCATTCACCGCAACGCATGTCAAAGTTGATGCTTTAGTGATTGGAATAATAATTCCTCTTTATTAATGTTATTCAGATTCCACATCAGCATCTAGGGAAGAAACATTTCTAATCTAATTTACCTTTTTCATTCTCTCGATTATCTCTCGAAATCTTTTCTTAACCTCTTCTTTAACCTCCAACACAACTACTCCCTGCTTCGGCTGTCCATACATCACCATCGAACCGTAAGGAGCCAAGAGAACGGCGACTATTGTTAGGAGATCTTCTTCACCATCAACCACCACTTTCGATCGTCCAAGACTATTAATGGCTTTTTTAATCGCCTCCCAAGATTCCTCGGTTATGGTGCCTGGAGGATTATTTATCTGAAAGATTTTATCAGCCTCAAACTTTACTGGAGAAATCGCCTTTCTCATAACTTTCGAGTCAACTATGGCGACATCTGGAGGGATATTATTCGAGATCATGTTCATTGTAACTTGATCACCAACTGTAATCAGCTTTTTTGGTTTCTTCTCAGCCACGAGCTTTGCGACTTTTCTAGAAGTCTCTTCAAATGACCCTTTAATAAGCAGACCGAGGGGGGCTTTCAGTTCTTTACGTAATTCGGGCGTGAGTACAAATATTCTGATCACCTTACGCGAAGTGCATATCTGCCCCTTCTATCCACATTCATCATCTTCGCTATTTGAGAATTCTCCGGATCCAGTATAATTACTATCCCGCTGAAGTCATCGCTCAGATCGGTGGATTTACACCGAGGACAAACATTTCCCTCGGTAATTAAATGACAATTTCTGCAAGCTTTATCGACCATGGATTAGTCACTCCTTTCCCTCTTCCTTTTCCTCGATTTTTTCATGAATCTTCTTAACGTCCTCTTCTATCCACTCGAGCGCTCCTAAAAACGGCTGTCTAGCAGTTACGCCTATCTTTCCGAAGCTGCCTTCTCTTCCCAGAGAAACAGCTGTTATACGGACACGCATCTTATTGCCGACGGCGATCTTTCTTTTAGTCTCTTTTCCCATCAGTACACCTTGACGGCTATCATAAGATATGAAGTCATCCATTATTTGAGAAACGTGAATTAAAGCATCGACTGGACCTACCCGTAGGAAGGCTCCGAAGTCTGCTATCTCAACAACTTCGCCTTCGACTATCTCATGAACTTTGGGATAGAATGTTAAGAGGGAAAATGTGGCTTTATGATATGTTGCGTAGTCTCCGGGAATTATTTTTCCAACAGGAGAAACCTCAATATCCGTAACGGCGATTACATAGCCTAACTCTTCATCGATTATGCCTTCATATTTTAGTTTGAGTTGCTCTTTGGCCACCTCTTCTAAGGGCTCACCGAATTTACTTGGCAATATGCGTACTGAATCCTCCAAGGTGACTATGTTAAACGTAACTATTCTCTCCTCCAAGTAACTTTCATGATAAACCCGGCAGTTTCTTTAAAAAAGATGCGTAGTGATGTTTAAAAATTTTCTGGATGAGCCTTTAATTTTCGCCTGAAAAGACCCAAGAGATCTTTAAGACCCTGGTATTAATAAGCGATTTTCTCATAATAGAGGCGAATAATGAACTTCACAGAAGGATGAATCCCTCAGAAATATCTTCTGCTCATAGTATAGTTCAGTTACGATTTATTAATTGATTCGATAACCCTTCATGAATAACATTATTCTTTGCTGAATGAATCTAGAAATGGCAACGTTCTGCAGATTTTGACTTCGTAACGGCATCTGCCTCTTTTAAAGAGAGCCTTGTTTGAAAAAATAAGAAATCCTTTTAAGATCTGCGTCTCATTCTTAATGTGCATGATGAGGGACACAATATTCTGAGCGAGAGTAATGATGAGATGGAGCGACACTGAAAATGTCCCGATGAAACACATATATTATAAGCCTTAAATATTAGAGAGAAGATGCAGAGCCGCAATAAAAAAGCATTTCAAAGAAAGGTAATGGATCTCAAGAGACCGTTATGAGGGAGGACGCTTAAATTTTTCATATTTCGAGCTCTTACAAGCATCGGTTCCTTTAGGAGGACGGCGGTTATGGCCGAATTTGAAGTAAGAAATAGGGATCTCCTCGCGAGGATAGGGAGAATAAAAACTAAGAGCGGCAGTATTGAGACCCCGGCTTTCCTTCCCGTGATAAATATGGCAAAGCAAACTGTTACTCCGAGGGAGCTCTGGGAAGAATTTGGTTGCAGGATTCTGATAACTAATGCTTACATTCTTAAGAAGCAGCAGGCTAAGGCGGCGGTGGAGATGGGGATACATAAATTTCTAGATTTTCCCGGGGTGATCATGACGGATTCTGGGGCTTACCAGATACTTGAGTACGGAGATATAGAAGCTACGCCGGAGGAAATTGTTAGGTTTCAAGAGGATATCGGAACTGATATTGCTACGATACTTGACGTGCCTACTGGATGGAACGCCTCAAGGGAACATGCGGAATATACGGTTAAGGAGACCGTGAAGAGAGCTAGAGAACTGGAAGAATTAAGGAGCAAGAAGGATATTCTGTGGGTTGGGCCTATTCAGGGCGGAAGATACTTGGATCTTATCGCTAAGTCAGCTAAGGAGATGAATAATCTTCCGTTTGACATACATGCGTTAGGAAGCCCCACGCCGGTTATGGAGCAGTATCTCTTTGATCTACTCGTAGATATGATAATCACTGCCAAAATGAATGTTTCCTCCAGCCGCCCGTTTCACTTATTTGGAGCTGGACATCCATTTATGTTCGCTTTGGCTGTTGCTTTGGGCTGTGACTTATTCGATTCTGCAGCATACAATATATTTGCCCATGATGATCGATATTTAACCACTTATGGAACAATTCGCCTTGAAGAGCTCGAATATTTACCATGTTCTTGTCCAGTATGCTACAAGCGGGATCCTAAGGATTTTTTGGATATGCCGAAGAACGAACGTGAAGCTGAGCTAACCCGACATAACCTTCACGTCTGCTTCGCAGAGATAAGGAGAATCAAACAAGCGATAGTTGAAGGGCGCTTATGGGAATATTTGATGATGAGATCTCACGGTCACCCCTCATTGCTCCAGGCAGCTAAGAAGCTTAAGGATTATGGTGAAATTCTGGAAAGATACAGCCCGGTGTCGAAGAGAAGCGGATTATTCTTCTTCAGCTCTGTGGACCTTGCAAGACCTGAGGTCATTCGTCATAGGAAGAGGCTGTCGGAGAGGTACGAGCAGCCAGAAGCCGCTGAGGTTCTTATTTTGCTTCCATCCTTAAGCCCGAGGCTGACAGTCAAGAAGAAGAAATATAAGAGGATTATTGCGAAGTTATGCGAAGAGCTAAAGATTAGCAGGGATCGAATTCACGTTTGTTTCTATGTTCTTCCATTCGGCATCGTTCCTCAGGAGATTAGCGATATTTACCCGCTTTCGCAATATGAGTTTGCATTGCCTCCAGATGTGGAGACGATAGAATACGTCGCTCAGAGAATAATTGAATACGTAGAGAAAAGCCGATATAAAAAGATAGTTATGATTTTGGAGCCAGGAACGTGGCAGGAGAGAGTATCGGAGATCTGCGCGGAAAAAGTGATGAAGAAAATGGAATTTTTAAGGGCTTAGATACCTTATTTCAAAAAGAAACGGTATTTTTTAACATCTGCACGATGGAAATGATTGGTGAGTATAAATACTTATTAACTTCTCTCTGGACATCTATAGAGGAACAAAGATCAGCTGATGAAAACAAGAAATATGCTGGTCCTGGATGGTGGAAGAGATCTCCTTAGAAGTTACGTTTCTGGGTAGTGCAAGAGAGGTTGGAAGAGCGGCGATATACGTTAAAACTGAGACTACTAAGATTCTGTTAGACTATGGTGTCATGCTTAATCATACTCCAGGCTTCCCGATGCATGTTCCACCAAAGGAAGTTGATGCGATAGTGGTTACGCATAGCCACCTAGATCATTCAGGAGCTGTTCCAATATTTCACATAGGCGGGAGAAAACCGGTCTATGGGACGCGCTTAACCTTCAACTTAACAAACATACTCATTAAGGACTTTATTCATTTATCCGGGTACTACTTGCCTTTTGAGTATCTTGAACTTCGCTCGATGATGAGAAGCCGCAAAGACATAGGCTTTCGGGAGGAAACGGTTATTGGGGATATAAAGTTTGAGCTGCTGAACTCCGGCCATATCCCAGGCGGAGCATCCGTGCTGGTTGAGGCATGCGGCAAACGGCTTGTCTATACAAGCGACTTTAACGCCGTAGAGACGAGGCTCTTACCGCCAGCTGACCTTGACTATGGAGAGATTGATGCGATAATAATCGAGAGCACGTATGCCGATGAGGATCACACTCCGAGGAAGGAGCTCGAGAAAAAATTTGTTGAGGAAGTCATTAATGTTGTTGAATCCGGAGGAACGGTTCTGGTTCCAGCCTTTAGTGTTGGACGCGCACAGGAGATTGCTTGTATTCTAGCTGCTCATCACTTTGAGTATCCAGTGGTTTTAGATGGCATGGCTAGAGAAGCAACAAGAATAATGATGGGACATTTAGACTTTATTAAGGATCCTAAGCTCTTCATGGAGGGAGTTCATCTAGCTAACTGGATAGAGAGCTGGAGGGAACGAAAGGAAGCGATGAGGAGGCCGGGGGTGATAATATCTCCCGCCGGGATGCTTAAGGGCGGTCCTGTCGCTTCCTACATTCAAACGGTAGGAAAGAAAACAAAGAATGCTGTTTTTCTAGTTGGATATCAAATACCTGGAACTCCGGGGAGAGAATTGCTTGATAAGGGAGAATGCGTTATCGACGGTAAGATACAGAAGATTAAAGCTAAAGTCGGCTTCTTCGATTTCTCCAGTCATTCAGGTGCGAAAGAGCTGAAGGAGACGATTAAGAAACTAAAGGGAGAGCCGAAGGTCTACGTTGTCCATGGAGCCGAAGGAAATTGTCAAAAATTTGCAAAGTGGATAAGAGAAGAAGTAGGTCTTGAAGCTAAGGCTCCGAAGACAGGCGAAACCTTCGCAATATAGTTGAAAGTGGCTGGGCAGATTGAAAATTACAATCTTGCCGGTAGGAACCGTGGATAGAAAGGTTCTGGCGAAGATAGCAAACGATCTTTTGAGCATATTTCCGAGAAGCTCATGTTTGATATCTCGGGATACTCTTCCCATTCCAGCAGGGGCATACAACGTTTCTAGGCGGCAGTACCTATCAGAAATGATTCTGCGGGATATAAGAAGATACGCTGAGGAGCATGCCAGCGAGAGGCCACTCAGCAGGTTTTTAGGAGTTGTCGATGTCGATATATATGCTCCCGGCTTAAACTTCATCTTTGGAGAAGCTGAATTTTTAGGCAAAGCTGCCTTGATCTCGCTTTATAGGCTTAAGCCCGAATTTTACGGTAAACCTTCTAACTGGAGCTTATTTACTCATAGAGCTGTGAAGGAAGCTGTTCACGAGATTGGACATACACTTGGGCTTAGACATTGCTCAAATCCGACATGCGTCATGCATTTTTCCCTTCATATAGGCATGACTGATATGAAACGGGAAGATTTCTGTCCATTATGCCGCCGAAGAGTCGAGGAGTACATCGGTAGATATGAGCCTTAGCTCGCCAGTCATATTTTCTTTAATTGCTCAATAAACTCTTCAATCTCCTCTTTTGTATTGTAGAAGTGAGGAGAAACCCGTATTCCATTCATACGCGCAGAGACTATCACTCCCTTTTTACGTAGTTCCTCAACTTTCTTTATAGGATCTGAGATCTTAAAGTTGATGATCCCGGAGCGATTGGAAGGATCCTTCGGCGTTTGAAGATCAAAACCTTCTTCTTCAAGTCTCCCGATCAAATAGTCAATTAGTTCTCCTATGCGATCTTCAATCCGATCGACGCCATATTCAAGGATCATCTTAAGCGCTGATGACGCACCTACATAGCTGAGGTAACTCGGTGTTCCAGTTTCGAATCGGCTCGCCGTCTCGGAGAGAATAAGCTCAGTATTGTTCCAGAGGTCTGCTGTCTCGAAAATTTCACGCTTAACACTTGCCCATCCAACATAGGTGGGACAGTACTCCTTTATTAGATCTTTTTTGACGTATAGGAAGCCGGCTCCGCATGGTCCGAGAAGCCATTTATAACATGAAGTAGCTAGAAAATCGATATTTTGTCGTTTAACATCTATTTTTACGGCGCCAGCCGATTGACACGCGTCTACGATAAGGAATGCTCCGTGATCATGCGCTATTTCGCTGATTTCTTTCAGATTATTCCTAAATCCATTTCCGTACTCAACATGGCTGATAACCACTGCTACGGTATTATCGTCCACCGCCTTCTCGAAATCCTCAATTCTAAGCTTTCCCACAATATTTTTCACATAGCGAATCTCAAGGTTGAGGTTTATTTTAATCCTAAGCCATGGATAAACGACTGAAGGAAACTCTAGATCCGCAGTAACAATATTGCATCCTCTAGGATAACTAAGCATATTTGCCGCTACATTTAGTCCCGTTGACGTATTCGGTACAAGAGCTATCTCTTCAGAATCGGCATTTATTAAACAAGCAAAAAATTTTTTAGCTGATTCTAGATTGAAACCCTCCTTGCTTAGGGTTCTGCATTCTAAGAATTCTTTAATTGCATTTAGGACAGGAATGCATAGAGGAGAGACACCAGCATGATTGAGGAAGATCTTCTCTTTTACGTGTGGAAAACACTCTCGCACCTTATCAATATCGTTCATGTCTACGTATCGCCTTTCTGATTTTTTTCTTCATTGTACTTAAGAATTGCCGAGAATCCTCTGATCCTCAACATGAATAGCGTCTTTAGTTTTATTCCTTTTTAAAGCAAAGAATCTAGCGTCGCTTAAAGTTCTGGGAAACAAATGAAGAAGAGGAACGGTGATGGCTAGATAGATGGCAAATCCCGTTGCTTGCCGAAGCAGATTAGGCGCATTCCACAGCCAACTCATAGCTCCGTCAAAGCGGATTCCTGCAACAAGCCATGCCAAGGCAATATCGATTGCAAATTCAGCTTTAGCTCTGCAGTGTTGTGTTTGCTTAATTAGGTGAGAGTCGAATACAAGAACAGCATAGATTGGTAATGTTGCGAGAAGATTAAAGAATATGAGTCCTTCCAGTATGCCGTATCTCTGCATGAAGAATCTGGCATAGGGATTTGCTTCGGCGAGCGGTGTCTTACATAGAGACGCTGTTATCATGAAGTCTAAGAATATAAAACCAAGCAAGAGAATGGTGCGCCAAAGCCATGTGCCTTCAGGAATAAATCGCTTAATCAGCCAAGCGAGATCCATACTGAGAGTTTATTTTTTAGAGACATTTATAAAAGGAGCTGAGTAAAACTTCTGAATTTCTATTCTTAACTGGATTATTTTTCTGCTAGAGATCCACGCATCTGGTTACCGCTTTAACGAATATATCTCTTCGATCGAAGCACTCAACCATTATTTCTCTGTTATGTACTATTGGTTGATCGCTTATAGTGAACCGCGCAATATATGTTCCATTACCATAATCTTTAAGCAGATAATCGTTGCTTGTTGAGGCATCACTCCACTTCCCGCTGGGAGTTTTATAATAGACCGTTATGTTTTTGCAAAGGGCTGGAGAGCCCTCATTAAATAAGTGCATCGTTACATTAACCAGATGTGACCCTAAGATCCATTTTGAGATCGCGCTGATCTCAATGTGAGTTGTGATGTTAATAGAATAGGCAACGTCTACTCCTCCGCTATTATCAGATAGGCTGAGCGAAAAATCAACTTCAGCACTTGATACGCCTAAGCCTTCTGTTCCCCAGTACATCCATAGCCCAGACGAGTATGGTGAATCTTCGCATAACTCATAGCTTAATGAACATTCCCCCGCATAGTAATGAGACTCAACGAATGATCTCCACTCCTGAAGATTAATCCTTAATGTCTCGTTCTCTCCTCCGCTAGAAATATTTGCAAGGCTCCCAATTACGAGATTCCTCGAGCCTATCTTAACATTTCTAATGAAGCCGTTAAGCTCCAAAGACTGATCAGCAAAGGCTATGCTCTGACTCGTCTCGTAAACATAAAGTATCAGGGAGGATATGATAAGGGCTATCGCTAAAGCAGTTATGAGAAGAACTTGACCAGAATTATTCCTTAACATATCCATCACTTCATCCATGCTAGTTGAAGCCTAATCACGTAAAATCGAAGATTCGATCGATCGACGAGTATATATTGAATCGAAACGACGCATTTACTATCGATCAGCCCGCTGGAAACTGGGCGGTCATTAAGTATATTCGATTCTTCATCGTAGACTGTAAGGTTGAAAGATACGCCGAGAGGCAACATTATTGAGAGTCTATCTGCAATCTCAGTCCAGTTTCTCTCACTTATCAGTCTTCCGAGATCTCCATCTCTGTCAAGCTGAACGAGAACGTTTAAACCCATAGTATACAGAACATCATAATCACCTAAGTTGTCATATGATGTATAGATAGGTCTCGTCAGCAATAAAGCAGCGAATACGACGGCAACTGCGAGGAGAGCTTCTAAAGTGCGCACTTGCCCCTTTTTATTCATAAGGATCTTCATGACCTCCAAAGGATCACCTCGCATTCATAGATTGCGGAGTTAATTGTAACGAGAAAGCGGAATGAGAATGAATCTGCCAGCTGATATTTGCTGGTGAAGCCTAATCCGAAGTCTAGGGGAATTTGAGGATAAGAAACCCACTCTGCGAAACATTCTGATGAACTCGCGTTCAATCCTGTTCCAACAAGGATCATGATGCTTTCATCCAGAATCTTCGGAATAATGAAGTACTGGATTGTCGAATCTCCTTCAGTCTCCGTCAGATTAAATACGTAATTATAAGTGAAGATCATGGCATGCAGAATCCTATTAGAAGAGTTTAGGTCGGCTCTTAATGTATAATTTAATGGACTGAGCAGAGCGTATCTTCCCTCGGAACTAGGTGGATTTAGTGAGTTATGCGCAAAACGATGAACGGTGTATGAAAGCATCTTCGGCTCTGTCTCAGCGAAGACTATCAATAGGGCGGTTCCGCTCAGGCTCTTCGGCAATGAAAACTCGATTAATCCTTCGCCTAAGCTTGAGGTTTGAGAGGAGCAGCTAACAACGTAATCTTTTATCACGGCATAGCACTTTAAAGCCGCCTTAACTGGGAAATTAGATCTCTCAGCTAAAATGTTAAATCGGTATGTTATGGCAGAATCGTTTTCCTCTCTTGACACCAGATTAACAGCAATGTTAAATAAGGGTTTAATTATGATCCTAAATGGCTTATCTTTCGTATTTAACGAGTTAAATGCCTCCAAGAAACTCAGGTTATATATGTTTTTCTCGTTTAGCCGTGTAACTTTGTCGATATCGAGTTCAAAAGGTACTGGAGAATCCTGGTTTGCCAGCCCAAAGATAACCAAGGATTCATTAATATTTGATCCCCAAGAAGCGGAGATTCCAGCTTCAATTAGCAGATATTCCGCTAGGCTTAGGTTTGCTTCCACTTCATGATGAGAGACTTGATCTTTGAGAAAAGGTTGAATAACCGCGAATACGCTGGTCATTGAGGCTAGAACCAAGCAGATCATGATTGACGATGCGAGTAGCGTATCAAGCGAAGTAACTGGCATTTCACAATATCCCCATTATTAAGTCAATAATATTCTGCGAGAGTAGAAGAGATACAAGCGCGGTGAGAGATAGGAGGATCGAATATTTGAATCCGGCTGCGAAGGCTCCCTGAGTAACTTTACCTATGAAGAACCCTGAAAGCCACGACTGGAAGATTATTGCACTTGAAAATAGGGCCATCTGTGACTCAAGAGTCGGCAATGCAGGTCCGCTTACGCCTATCGTTGGAAGATGCGTAACTACGTAGAATGTAAACGTGAACGTTAATGCCATGAGGATTGTCCAGATGAAAGGCAGTATTATATAAGGCTTCAGCATATCTCTCTTACTTTTCTCAATATCTCGGATCTTCTCGCTGTATGATGCTAGGAGATCGAGAGCTTCAGCTGGTCCACCGCCCACCTCTATTGTCTCAATCAATATTAGAAAATCCATTAGGACGGGCCAGCTTCTGAGACGGCTTTTCAGGTCTGCGAAGATGCTTCTCAGCGGAACTCCCCATTCAATCTGATTCACTATTCGCTTTAGAATCTCTCCAAAGACGCCATAGCCCTTTCTCATCGTTGCTTGAAACATGCTCTTTTCAGGGGACATCCCCGTCTTTCTGTTCTCGCTCACATCCCGAAGGAAACTCGGTATTGATTCTTCAGCTTTAAGATTGACCTTCGCGATTCTTGAATATTCGATCGCGGGAAGAATGGAGATCAAAGAAAAAGAGAGCATAGTTACGATTGGCACTGCATAATTCAGCAATGATCCTACATGAATGAAAGGAAGCGTGGCATTAACCATCTCCTGAATGGAAGAGATTGAGGAGATGAAAGTTTCCCTTATTTCCGGAACTAGGAAGACCCCCAGTAGCACAGCCAGTCCTATAATCGCGGATGGAATAGCCTTCAAGTAAATGTACTTTATATTAATCAGTGTGCCTCTTCGAGACAGATGTGCGAAAGCCATAAAGATGATGGAAGCTAGAGGCATAAAAAAGAAGAGCACAAGATACACGAGTATTTGCCCATTGAAGACAAATCCTAAAGTATCTGAGAAAGATGACAAAGAGACAACAGCTATGAGAATGTAGACGCTCATTAGAACCAGTAACACAGCCATATACGCCTCTACAAGGGTCTCTAATCTCTCAATTGAACGGGCCGCAGCAGCTGCATGGATATCGAAGATCGATTTTAGCTTGCTTTTCAGATAATTTGTTATGCTTCCGCCGCTTTTAACCGTGGAGACGTAGCCCCTCAGAAAATCTCCGTAATCCTCTGAGACGGTCTCTTCCGCCCTCTCCTGCATTGCGGAGAGGGGGTCAATGTTCAATACCTCAACTCGCCTGATTATTTCGTTCGATTCTTTCTGTATGAATGGGAGAAGATCGACAAACCTTAACCTTTTAAAGCTCTCATAGGGAGAGACGCCGCATGAAGCCATGAGAGTAATGAGCATAAATGCGAATGGGAGCTCCTCATCTCCTGTCTTTTCAGATCTAAGTCGAAGCTTCATTTTAGACTCCTCCTATACTCATCGCTTCTTCATAGATCGCTTCAGGATCATTGTAGAATCTTGTGAGGAACTTTGCGATTTCCCGGCAGCTCCTTATGTTCTTCGCTAATAAGTATCTAAGCACGTTCTTCCGCCGTTCAAATTCCTCATGAACGTATTTTACTGGAAGACTCCATTTATCAGCTATCTTAGCAAATAAATAGCTATTTTGAAGATCGTCAATGTATTCGTCAGAGGAACTGTCCCATGTAAAGACGTCATGAATCCGTCCGGCGTCTATAATCTCCGAGACCTTGACAAATTTTCTTCTAGAGCGGCGCCGCTCATAACCGACTAGGATGGGAGCCTTAACATGCTTAACTGAGATCACGCAGTTCATCAATGGAATGATGTTATCCGGTATGTTCATAGGAGGCTGTGTTAGTCTCTTTATGGCTGTTTCAGCATCTTCAGCATGCATAGTGCAGAGCCCGCCATGTCCAGTGGCTAAGGCTTGAAATAGAACATATGCTTCCTCGCCTCGAACCTCCCCCACAATTATCCAGTCAGGCCTATGTCGCACAGCCGCCTTTATCAAGCTATAGAGGGAGATCTCTCCAGCGCCTTCCACGCCGAAGCCTGCACGAGCAATAGTTGAGACCCAGTTGTCCCTTAGAAGATTTATTTCAGCGACTTCTTCCACCGTTATTATCTTCTGTTCAGGATGAATCAAGCTGGCGATAGCGTTCAGCGCTGTCGTCTTGCCCGCGCCAGTAGCGCCTATTATCATCGACGAAAACTTGTTCTCGCATAGAAGCCAAAGATACGTTGCCACCTCTAGGCTGATAGTCTCATTATTGATTAAGTCGATGATTGATAGCGGATCTTCTCTAAACTTTCTTATCGTAAAGCTTGTTCCTAAGGGAGTAACCTCATTCCTATAATAGACGGCAAGTCTATGCTTTCCAGGCAGAGTAGCATCGACGGTTGGGTATGCTACGCTAACGTGTTTTCCCGCTCTATGAACCAGCTTCATAACGAAATTGTCTAACTCTTCCTTATCGTCAAAAAATATGTTGGTTTTTATGTTCTCGTATTTTCTATGCCAGAGATATATGGGTCTACCGACGCCGCTACAGCTTATATCTTCTATATTTGGATCAGCCATTAAGGAATCTATCTTTCCATATCCAGCTATGTTTCTCTCCAAGTAGTACTCGATCTTCCTCATGCTAATACTCGATAGACCCTTCAATAGATTCTTATGCTTCTCAATAATCTTGGGAAACTGTCTCCTGAATGATTCCAGAGGGCTTTCTCCTTCTAGCGGAGCTTCAAGATTTGCCTCGAGAATCTCCTTTATCTTTACATAGGCCTCTTTCTCTCGATCGTCAAATGGAATCTCGTCTACAATATAAGAAATATCTCCAGTATCTTTCTCCTTGATTATTAGGGCGTAGGAGAACGGTGGCTTCAAAGGATAATTGTCGAGTATTTGAACATCACCGGAGACTGGTTTTCGCTTAACTTTCAATGCAGATATCAAATCCTCTACTGAAAGATTCTCACGCGGTTTCTTTCTCTCCTTCCTTTTCTTACGCTTCAGCATTGTCTTTCCTCCCTAACACTATTTGGGGAACATCACCCTTAATCGAGCAGTTAAGTTGAGCTATTGAGTATCGACTCTCAAAGGTTCCGGAGGCATATACCTTTCTGGGCAGATAGATGCGGTATTCCCACCCTTCTGTTCTAGAGTTGATGCCAAAACCGCCCTCGATCCATGCCGAGGAAGAATCGTTAGCTATTCGAATCCAATAATACTGACTTCCGATCCTTGATGGCATCTGGAATTTCAGAGTCAATGTGGCGTTGTTTTCTGTGAGAAGCAACAACGCATAGGTGACTTTAGACTCAATCCTCTCTAACACGTTTTTGAGTTCTTTTATCTCAGATGACCGCTTTAGCAATCCACAGTAGGAGTTTATTGCCGCTGTTAATATTATGCCAATAATAGATAATGCCAACAAAGAATGAAGGTAATCAATAGAGTTTGAAGGCATTATACGCTTACCTCCTCCACCTTCACGTTACAAACGAGTATCTCAAGCCTAACAAAAGTGAAGTTCTCTCCGCTTGAAAGCGGCGAAGTAACCTCCTTGGTTTCCCCATCAATTGTCACTTTAAT
This sequence comes from Candidatus Bathyarchaeota archaeon, assembly GCA_021158305.1. Lineage (GTDB taxonomy): Archaea > Thermoproteota > Bathyarchaeia > Bathyarchaeales > DTEX01 > B63. Next base: position 5,825 of record JAGGUU010000152.1, on the reverse strand, counting down.
ACTGGCCGAGGAAACTGGTTCTGTCAAATTATATGTTTTAACGCAGCTTGTAATATTCAAGCAACAAATCCTTAATCGGAATCCGCCGGTAAAAAGAAGATCCTCTGAAGAATTCAGGTTGATAATGAATATTCTAATGACGTTTATTTGCTCATTCTGCAAGGAACTGGTGAAAGAAGTTACGAGGGGCCGATAACCCAGATAGATTTCTTGAGAATCATTATGAATCCGTATATACATTTGAGCCATTCCTAGAAAGCTCTGATTCACAACCGGATTAGCATCACCACGCAGATACAATCCAACCTCATTAATGTCAGTTGATGGAACTTCATATCTCAAATATCCGATTGAGGAGTTAAAGACAATCTCTGATGAAGATCCTATTGAAACATTTATTGTCAGCATACGATCACTAGGATACGTCTCGAACTTTCCTCCATAGCCGCGAAACTCTTTAACCACGGAGGATCCGGGAGACCAGCTTACTGAGCGGATCGCATTTTCTAAGAATAGCATATCTTGCTTAGCCGCGGCGTATTTGACTCTACTTGATTTCACACCTACCGAAGAGATGGAAACATAATACGTTGCCACCGTAAGGATAGTAAATGAGAAGATTAGAAATGAGAGTGAAACGGGGGTTGCGAGACCTTTATTTGAATTATTGCCTTTCATAATCCTTCACCATCAAGTTAAAGGATAAAAAAGGGAGGAGGGAAAGCAATGTCATCGATGATTCATTTACGCGGTTTCCGCTGCCTTGACGTTGCATTCCACATAGTATTGAGCATTCTCGGTGAAGACCGTTATGCCTGTAGTTGTTCCGATATCGTTAGGGCTTATACTATCTGGACTTGTAATGTAGATTACAAGAGTGTCTCCGGAAGCTAATGGAATATCTTGGGTAGCTTGCGTGAAGTTTCCTTGAGTCGACCCAGTGTATTGGAAGTTGGTCCAGGAGGGAGATTCTGCGGGGCAGTTAAGCGAAGTGGAGAATGTTGATCCTAGCCTTAGATAGTACACGTTTGACCAGGAAGCTTCAACACCTCTAACCTGTATCTTATCTATGACAACATCTCTTCCTCCAACATTATCGATGACAAGCGCTGCATATGCTGTTCCGGAAGAGTAAACCCATATAGCTTGTTTTGATAGTCTTAAGTCTTCCTGTTGCGTTCGTGTGGATGTGATGTTTATCGCGTACATTGTTACGACTCCTGCTAATAGAACGGAGACGACGAGGATTATTAACGTCGTAACTACTGTGCTGAGCGCCTTTTCATCGCTTATTTGAATCCTCATTATCTCTCACTGGAGAAGTGATGAGCTTGGGATGCGATATTTTGATTTGTGCGTATACATCCTATACAGACAGAATATAGTGCCCTCTTCTTAAACGCGATTGATAGACCGAATTCTCTATCTGAATTCTACGTCTGAACCAAGAGTAGTCACCGTGGTATATTAATGATTTTTGAAGGAAAAATAAATCTCTGAATTATTGATTTTAAATCAGCACATCTTGAAGATTTCTTCTCTAGACGCTGTTGTTCCATATCTTATCAAATTCTTCCTCGTATACTCTGGCAACATAGAGACTTCTTATTACTATAAGATTCTCATTATTCTTCTTCTCTGCACTCACTGACCAGTTAAAACTCCCCGTCAAGACTATCTTTCCATCAATAATCATAACTTTGTTATGCATGAGCCCAGGATTCGTATCGTTACGCACTGGCACCCCGGCTGCTTTTAGCTTTTGATACTCGCTATGCTTTGTCACTTGATTCTTTTCAAATACGACTTTTACGTCTACTCCTCGATTATAAGCATTGATTAGCTCGTCACTTATCGAATCCAGCGTGAAACTATAGATTAATATATGAATTGATATGTTTGCTCTGTTTATCCACCAGATGATTTGAGCTTCGCATCCGCCTTTAGGGCTGAAATATATTCCAAGCACCGTGGTATTTGCTTGGCTTTGTAGAATCTTTAGGCGGGAACGTAGGGAGGCAGCCTCATTTGCGATCTGTTTCGCCTCATCTTTTAAGATGGCTATTCTCTCTTCGTATAGCGATATGTTTCCTTGAAGCCACTTGGTTAAATCTTGGTTTCTCCTTTCCAAATCTGCTATTTGCTGAGTAAGCTCGTCAAATGCGCTTTTCTGGCATACGTGTCCAGCTAAGAAACCTATAGTAAATCCCAGAGCCAGAATTAAAAATAATGATTTCTTGACCATTAAAACCACACGGCTCATTTCTGATCAGTCATATTTCATTAACTACTTAATGATTAATTATGCTTAGGACATTGGGCATTAATTTTAATGCTGATCCGCGAAAAAGTTAAAAAGATAAAATTCGGGGTTTTAAGTAAACTTTCTCATCCTTGGAGGAAAAGCAGTTGAAAACTTGGATTCGCTTGGCATCACTTCTTTTCATGCTTATGTTACTTCAGCCATGCATAAGCATCTATGCGGCTCCACGTGCCACGCCGAGAATTTATGGCAGAGTCGTCGATTTTAAAACGGGAAAGCCTATTCCCAATGCAACAATAATTCTTGCATGGTGTCTGGAGTCGTACAAATTCTTTACTGACAAGAATGGATTCTACAATATCTCCGGACCATTCATAATCTGGGGTAGATCATACTACATTTACGCTTTCAGGGGAAACTTCACCCAAAAAAATGTGGATTATGTTCCAACAGTTAAGATAATCAAAATGGATTCGTGGGAGAAGAAGGTTGATTTTGCACTTGTTCCGGGAGCATTGATCGAACTGAAAGGTTCATGGTATCTTGTTCAGTCTCCAAGCCCCGAACGTAAAGGCACGTTCACTCTTAAAGTATTAGGGGAGGATGGATCAAGATTAAATATAGTTCCCGGCATGGTGGATGAGTACGGGTCTTCCGTCCATGCATGGTTTCTAGGACTTGGCAGCAACCTAGTTATAGTGCCAGCGGATACGCCGGTTATTGTGAAAACTGAAGTTTACATTTTCTTAAGATCTCGGAAAGGTATGATTAGAAAGGATATAATCTTATACAATGGATCTGTAGCATTTAATCTTCCTCAAGGCGCCAAATCTTCAATTCTGATATCGGATTATACTCTGAGAAATGGACTTGACACGGTTCGCTCAAAATTTAACGAGACCATTTCTCAGATTAATGATGCACAGAGCGTCGGCTTCGTAGTTTTTGATGAAAAAAGAAGAATAATGAATTCGTATAGGAGAATAATGGAAGCGGATTCTCTTCTCGCTCAAGCAAAGAATGATGATGATTACTTAAAAGTTTGGTCCATTTTAAGATCGGAACTTAAACAGATGGATCTAATCTTAATGACTATTCAGTATATGTACATGGCTAGTAAAACCGGCGCCGTTTATCTCTCAGCAATTATGGCAGTATTCAGCGCTGTATTAGCTCTCTTCCTTTTTGAGAAAGAAAAGGGAAAGATTATCTCATGCATAGTAATCTACATCATCTACTTGGTTTTGCTATACTTCCTGTATCCTGGCGCCCATATAATCATTGAAGAAAATAGCTCGTTATTCATCGGATCGTCCGTGGCTTCCATTATAATCGTTTTAGCATTCATCTTTGGAATTCCACGTGTTTGGAAGGAAAGAACTATTGAGGGTGAAGTGTCGTGGAGAAGCGCGATTTCAGTAATATTTTCGATGGGGAAGAGACAGATAAAACGTAGGAAGATACGGGGTTTCTTTACGATACTTTCAATAGCTATTCTCATTTTAGCCTTCACGTCTTTAACGTCTTTCGGGAGAGTCTTCGGCATAGTATCTGAGAGAATTAACATCACCCCTCCATCTAATGGAATACTTGTGAAAAGAATGGTTAACAAGACTCTGCTCTTCTTACCCCTCAGAATGGATGATCCGCAAGTTCTTTCGAAGATAATAGAGATGAAAAATATAGCTATTAGAATTGAAAATCTTCCAAGTTCCCGCCCCATCGCTTTGATCAAGAATCCGAGAACTGGAAGTACAGCTTTAATCTATGGTATTTTAGGGATAGATCCCGTTAATGAGACAAAATATATTCCTTTAGACAAGATCATTACGGAAGGAGACTTTCTGGACGAGAATAATAAAGAAGAAATATTGATAAGCTCTAAGCTAGCCAGCATCTTGGACGTAAAGGCCAACGAAACTGTAACTCTACATATACAGGGAGTTTCGGGGGTTTCAGGGAACTTTACTGTTAAAGGAATATTCAACGGCGATGAATACGAGAACCTTATTGATCTAGATGGACAGCCATATGGACCCATTCGAATATTCTCAAACAACACCTTGAGAGTCTGCAATAGCACGGAAGTCATAATAATGAATTGGAAGACCGCTGAGGATTTGAAGAATATTGCAAAGATAGTAGGCCGCCAAGAGATGCCTCAATTCGCTACTCTCTCAGAGATAGTTTTCCAAATAGGAAATCAAGCAGATATGAAATCAATAATTAAGTATCTGCTTTACGTTTTTGACTATGATGTTTTTGTTTCTTCAAGTCGCTCTCTTACGCATTTCTATATAGACTCTTATGTCGAGATTAAGGGTGCAACTGAGCTTCTGATTCCCTTGGTAATGGCTGGTTTGAACACAGGAATGGTTATGTTAAACAGCGTCTATGAGAGAAGAAAAGAGATAAGAATACTTTTAATGCTTGGGCTTAATCCAACCCATATTGGACTAATATTCCTAGCTGAAGCTGTCATCCTCGGCATGGTTGGTGGAAGCTTAGGCTATTTATTCGGTCTCGGATTCTACAGAATCATGGTATTATTACAGCAGGATCTTATGGTTCGTGAAAAAATAGAGTGGTATTGGAGTGCAATCGCGTTCGCAATAGCCATAATAGCCTCTATATTATCCGCTGTGAGGCCGGCATACTTGGCGATCAGCACCTATACTCCATCAAAGATTAAGAGACTTAAGCTACCTGAAAGGGAGGCGAAAGAGCGTAGAGAAAAAATATTCAAGGTTTATCAAGCAAGGGAGCTCAGCATGCCCGTGAAGGTTAAGACTAATGAGATAGAATTTTTTGTAAGTTATGTTCTAAGCAGCTTAAATGATCTAAGAATAGGATACATGGAGAGAATAGAAAATATTGAGGAAACTCCAGAGATTGAAAACATTAAGAAAGAACTTGTTCGCTCCATCAAGTTTGACTATTACTTCCAAGTTGCTGGTGGTAGGAGGGGAACCAAAAACACGCTCATTATGACCAAGCATCCTCGGGAAGATTATTATCGTGTGAAGTTGATATGTGAACCTGCTAGTCCTGGAATGCCGGAGAGCGTTATTGAAAGAACCGTGGACTTGATATTCGATATGATGATGTACTGGGTGAAGAATAAGGAAAGGATAATAGGAGAATAGAAAATTAAAGATCTTCCCTTTCCAGCGAGAAAAATTATTCTGGAGAGATCTTTACCCTTTAGGTAAATAACTATTTAAATTCTGAATCTCTACAGCAATTTTATGTGAATACACGATGCATTTTGAAGTAGTAAGTCTGGGCGAGATATTGGTTGAGATAATGCGGAAAGACCGAGATGTACCCCACAATGTGCCTGCAGTATACCTTGGACCATATCCGAGCGGTGCACCTGCAATCTTTATAGATACTGCGGCGAAACTAGGATTAAAATCGGGATTCATAGGGGCTGTTGGAGATGATGATTTCGGCACGCTTCTAATAGAGAAACTCAGAGAAGACGGCGTGGATGTAAGTAGGATCCGCGTGGTGAAGGGATATACTACAGGGACAACTTTTGTGATGTATTATTCTTCAG
>JAGGUU010000177.1 GCA_021158305.1 Candidatus Bathyarchaeota archaeon | reverse complement strand
TAGCTCCTGGATTCGCGATCATCATATTCATTACAATTGGACCATTCGTTTTCAACTACTATATGATGTTCTTCAGGTGGAAACTTTACGATCCAGTATATCGTCATCCAGTTTTTGTAGGGCTGAATAACTTCATCACCCTGTTTACTGAATATTCGCTTTTCTGGGATGCCTATGTGAAAACTTTCATATTCACGCTCATCGCCGTACCCATAGAGTTCGTTCTAGGAATGCTTCTAGCGCTATCCCTAAATCGAAAGATTCCAGGTGACAGAATACTGAGGGGAATATTGTTAATTCCGCTTGCGATGGCTCCGGTAGCCGCAGGCTCCATCTGGAGAGTGATCTTCAATCCTATGAATGGATTCGCCAACTATTTCCTTCATTTAATCGGATTACCTCCACAGCCATGGAACACTAGTAGGAGTCAGGCCATGCTAACGTTGGTGGTGGTCGACGTATGGCAATGGACTCCGTTCGTCGGCATAGTATTGCTTTCGGCATTGGCGAGCTTACCTCGAGAACCTATGGAGGCTGCTATGATCGATGGAGCAAGTCCGCGTCAGATCTTCTGGCATGTTACGCTTCCACTCTTGAGAAACATTCTACTGCTACTGCTAATTTTAAGGATAATTGAATGCTTTAAGACATTTGATTACATTTATACTCTCACTTACGGTGGACCTGGATCGGCAACAACCCTAATAACATATAGGATATACCTTGACGGATTCAGGAGATGGGAAGTCGGATTCGCCGCGGCAGAAGCGGTCTTGACGGCCATAATCGTATCATTCATAGTGGTTGCATTCTATAGACTCATGCGGAGGTGACAGAATCGTGAGAAGCTTTTACACAATTGCTTCTTACATATTTCTTGCATTGACACTCGCATTTATACTATTTCCCGTATATGTCCTGATAATCACATCCTTTAAACCGTTTACCGAGGCATTTTCCTATCCGCCGACTTTGTGGCCTCGTAACTTAACTCTTGAAGCATACTTTAAGGTCTTCACTCATTGGGGATTTACATCATATCTGATAAATAGCTTGGTAATCACGGTGTCATCGGTTCTGCTCTCCGTTATCGTTGGAATACCGATGGCCTATTGTCTTGCAAGCATCAAAGTCGGCAAGAACTGGAATGAGAACATAGCGTTCTTTATCTTAAGCCTTAGGCTGCTTCCCCCAATAGTAGGTATACTTCCATTATACGTCATATACAGTCACCTCAAGCTAATTGACACTTATCCCGGCCTGATCCTAGCATACACCGCGTTCAATCTCCCATTCATCGTTTGGATCTTGAGAGGCTTCATACTAGAGCTACCTAGGGAGATTGAAGAGTCAGCTGTAGTCGATGGTGCTTCAGTATTTCAGATAATGATAAAAATAATTGTTCCTTTAACTTATCCGGCGATCATAGCGACCGCCATACTATCATTCCTCTTAACCTGGAACGAGTTCACTACAGCTGTATTCCTAACCGCTCAATATCGTAAGACATTACCAATTCTAATATCATCATTCATAGGCGACCTGCAATTCTACTGGAATGACATGTGCGCGGCAACGGTGTTATCCATAATACCTGCGATAATAGCTGTACTATTAACTCAAAGACAGCTCGTCAGAGGTTTGACTCTAGGCGCCGTCAAGGGATGAATATGAAGATTCGAATGTGCCTCGTCCCACTTTACCGGTGGCCTTTCGACCGTGAATGGGCCGCTGAACTACGTAAAGAGACGATAAGCTCCCTCTCAAGGCTAAATTTTCTGGAGCTGATTTATCCAAGCGAAGAAGACGTGAAAGATGGATTAATATCATCTGACTATGATGCACTACCAGTTATTCAGAAATTCAAGCAAAAGGGCGTGGATGCAATATTATTAGGCGCCATGACATATCCACATGAAACCGCCGCCGCTGACATAGTTCATGCGTTCAAGGGAGTCCCCGTGGGATTGTTCGCGACCAAGGAGCCGCCGCTTCCCCCTGATGGATTGAGGAAGTCCGACTCCTTCTGCGGAACGCTGGCACTCGCGGCAACATTACATAAGAGAGAGCTACCTTTTGTCTTCCTTGGAATTCATGATCCCAGAGATGAGAGCTTTCTTAGAAAGGTTGAGAGCTTCGGTAGAGCTTCAGCGATCATTAAGGGATTATCGGGTGCAAGAATAGGAATGATAGGGCCAAGACCTGAAACCTTTGAGATGGTCTCCTTTAATGAACATGCATTAATTAAACGCTTCAATCTGAGGATAATCCCAATCTCACTATATGAAACCGTTAAGAGAATGGAGAAGATAAGCAACTCAGATGATAGAGTTCTCCTAACGATCAAGGATATGGGCGAGACGGTGGATCTCTCAGATGTACCAAAAGACGACTTGATGGCGATGGCTAAACTTGAAATTGCTTTGAGGGAACTTTCGAAAGAGAAATCTTTGACGGGGATAGCGATCAAGGGGTGGCTGGAGCTGCAGGAATATATCGGGATCACCCCCTATTTTGTCATGTCCAGATTAACTCAAGATGGAATTATATGCGCTATGGAGAGCGATGTCCTTGGATTATTGAGCATGCTGATGCAGTATTTCGCCGCCCTAAAGACCACTCCACCACTTTTAACGGATTGGACCCTACAGCATCCAACAAAGCCTAATGTATTCTTAGCATGGCACGCCGGATTCCCGATAACGTTAAGACATAAAGACTCCAGCGTAAAGATAGAGTATCCCAGCACATTCTATAAAGCTTTCAACAAGAAATATTATGGAACGCCTTGGTTCAGGCTGAAACCCGGCCAAGTAACACTTTCTAGGATGGTCGAATACAATGGTGAGTTTAAGATGTTCATCGCAAAGGGAACCGTTCTTGATGAAGGAGGACCTTTCAAAGATTCATGGGGATGGGTGAAGGTATCAAACCTCGAAAGAATTTACAGGATACTGATAGAGGAAGGCTTCACTCAACATGTCAGCATGATATATGGAGACTATGTCGAGCCGATCAGTATTGCCTGCCAGTTTCTGGGGATAAAAACGATTGTCCAAGAGTAAGTTAAATAAACTTAATATGTAAGATCCACGACCATTTCTGCATGAACCGTAGGAAGCCAAAGATAGGTTTTATGGTTGCAACGAGTCACAATAGGACGATAGATGAGCTTGGAAGACCTTTCCCAGTAATGGGTATGGCTGAGATGGCGCTTCGCGCACTTGAAAGAGAAGGATGCGAAGCAGTTCTCTACAAGGGAAAGAGAATAGTGGACGGCGAGGTCAAAGATATACAAGTTCCAAATTACAATGCGGATGTAGTCATAGATAATAGACGAAGCGCCATGGAAGTCGCCGAACTATTTCGCAGAGAAGATGTGGATGCCGTGGTCTTCTTCGCAACATCCTTTCTCTGGGCAAATCTGTATGTTCAACCGCTAAAGATAATCGGTAAACCTGTTTTGATATGGGTGGGAGATCGTTTAGAGGGATGTGAGGCTATTGGAGCCTGGGCATTGAAGGGAGCCTTAGAGGTAGCTGGATTCAAACATGTTAAGACCATCTATGGAACCCCGGATAACCCGAAAGTAATAAGAGAGGCGATGAACTTTATCGAAGCCAGTAGAGTTAAGCACCAGCTCTCACGCAGCCTATTTGGCAGATTTGGTTCCATGGCATTGGGAGGATTATCAGCCCTTATGGATGATGCAGACTGGATTAGAAAGTTCGGCGTCACAGCAGAACATCTTGAATCACTAACGTTGGCGGCAATGGCGGAGAAATTTGGCGAGAAGGAGATTAAGGAGGTTTATGAGAGGATAAGAAAGTTGACGAAGACCAGTTATCCATGTGACCAGGCCATGGAGAGAAACATACGAATCTATTTGGCCCATAGAAAGTTAATCGAAAAATATAACCTGGACTTCACCGTGATAAAATGCTTCTTCGAGTTATCCGAAAACTATGTTCCTCCATGCATAGCTCAAAGCCTACTTCTCGAAGAAGGCTTCGTAGCATCCTGCACCGGAGATGATCTTGGCGCCCTAACGATGTATATAATGAGGCTCTTCAGTGATGCTCCGATACTTCAAGCAGATGTGGAGCAAATAGTCGTGGATAAAAAACTCGTCAGATTAGCTACATGCGGCGCCATGCAATTCAGTCTAATCCGTGAAAAGGATAAGATTCCAGAGGAAGTAATTGTTAAGGGGCCAGAACTCGAGAGAGCCGTGCCCTCCTTATCCATTAACGCGATAGCCAAGGCTGGACCCGCTACATGTGCGAGGATAATAAAGTTTAGCGATGGCTATAAGATGTTAATAGCTCCAGGAGAGATAATCGAGGAGGATAAAGATTTTAGGCCAGATCTAGGTTGGCCGAAGATTCCGGCTGCGACTGTAAAGCTGGCAGGAGATGCATCTAAGTTCGTGGAGAATCTTCTGCATCAATACATCATCGTATGCCAAGATGATATCGCCGACAAGCTGGTAGAACTTTGTAAATTATTGGATATAGAGCCCATAATCTGCTAAATATCTTATTTTTTTGCAATCAACTCTTCCTCAGCCGATTAACGATTTCCAAATATTTTTTAAAAGCGCTGTCATATATAGCCACAATATCTTCTTCAGGTTTCTCTGAGTCAATTATTTTTACCGCATTTTTAACTCCATCATAGACGTCTTTGTAAACTTTTGCTCCCACGCCTGCTAAGATTGCGGCTCCAAGCGCAGCTGCTTCTGTCTCTCTTGGAACAGAAATGGTTTTATTCGTTTGGTTTGATATTATCTTTCTCCAAAGAAGACTTTTTGCTCCTCCACCAACCATTCTAATGTCTCTAACTGTTATCCCTAAATCTTCGATTATGTCTATGCTTCTTCTAACCTCAAAGCCTATTGATTCAAGAAGTGCACGGTATAGATGCGGCTTTCCATGAGATAAAGATAGGCCATATATGACTCCCTCTGCCTCATCAAAGAAAGGTATCACGAAAAGCCCTTCAGAGCCAGGCTCTATCGCTTCAGCTTCTCTATCGAGTAAGCTATATGGGCTTGTCTCCATACCTTTAGCGACCTCGGCTTCCGCTGAGCAGAAATTCTCGCAAAACCACCTCAACAATATCCCTGCTGATGAAATCGTTCTCAATAAAACCCATTTCCTCTCAGGTAATGCGTGAATATAGCGCAAGACGCGCATCTTTGAGTCATGAAATGGTTTATCCGATACACAAAGCGTTGCTTGTGCAGTACCAATAGAGTTCAATACCATGCCATGTTCGATGACTCCCGCGCCGACCGCTGCGCAGCACTGATCATGTCCGCCGACTATGATCGGCGTTCCCCTCTTCAATCCAATTTCATCTGCAACCTCAGCGGTTAACTCTCCTATCGGTGTTCCTGATGGGTAAGGCTTTGAAAACATGTCGGGCGTTACACCAATCGTGTCCAAGATATCATGTGCCCAACATGCCTTATTCACGTCAAATAACATCGAAAATGATATCAATGAATAGTCTATTGCGAACTCGCCTGCAAGCTTGTATATTATGTAGTCCTCAGTGAACACTATTTTACGAATTTTTGAGAATATTGAGGGAAGATTCCTCTTAACCCAGAGTATCTTCGGCGGGGAAAAACCTGGAGCTAAAATCATTCCCGTGGTTTTGTAAATGTTTTCTTCTGTCAAACGCTCTCTTAGAAACTCAACCTCTTTCTCACTACGGGTGTCAAGCCACGATATCACTGGATAGACCGGCTCGCCGTCCCCATCGAGTAGGACAAGCGCATTTGCCTGAGACGAGAAAGAGATGGCGTCTATATCCGTAGGAGAAGCCTTTGACTTCATCATCACATTCCTTAAAGTAGTTTTAACAGCGTTCCACCAATCATTCGGATCTTGTTCAACCCATCTAGGTTTAACATACTTTAGATCGTAGCTGGCCGAGGATACGGCGATCTTTCTTCCATCCTCATTAAACATTATACTCCTACATGTCTGAGTACCGAGATCTACTCCGATAATCATTCTCAAAGAGGTGGAACGTGGCTTTACTTAAATCTTCGCATCAACCACGAACTTGGACTATGTAAGATATGTTTATTTTAATGGATATGTCTTCTCGTTATCGTGAGTGAAGAACTGCTCATTTTAGGCGGAGAAATACTCTGGCAAGGTAAGCTGCAAAAGAATAAAGGATTATTGATAAGAGAAGGCAAGATAGTAAGGTTCGGAGTTAGCAACAATGGGAATTTGACATGCTTAAGGCTGCAGGATGAGCTCATCATTCCCGGGCTCATAGACATACATACTCATGGAGCTGGCGGAGTGGATGTGAGTAAGGGATCCATAGTTAAATTTGCTAAGTTTAAGGCTTCTGAGGGAACAACTGCATGCATTCCCACACTCAGTTTACCTGTAAATGAGTTGCCGCAGCGATTCAAAGAGATTAAAGAGGAACTTAGCACCGTGGAGGAACCAGATTTTGCTCAAATAATCGGTTTCCGAATAGAGGGCCCCTTCCTAAGATATGCTGGTGGAATAGATGAAGAAGTTTTGTCTAAGGGAATCAACCAAGAGATTATGGACGAGATACTAAATGCTAGTGACCATCAGATTAGAATACTAGATATATCTCCTGAATTACCCGGCGCAATCGACGCCATCGAAATCCTCAGTAAACGGGGAATCATCTGTTCCATCGCTCATACTAGGGCCACAATTGAGCAGGCTAAGAAGGCTGTTGACGCTGGAGCTAGGCTGGTAACCCACTTTTACGACACCTTTATCGTTTCAGAGCCTCCACTTCCTGGGGTATATCCGACCAGCTTAGTCGACTATCTGTTGATCGAGGATCGTGTCAGCACAGAGATAATACCTGACAAAGTCCACGTTTCAAGCATCTTAGTGGAAAAAGCCTTCAGATGTAAAGGAGTCAAGCGAGTAATATTCGTGACTGACAGTAATCCTGCCGCCGGCCTTCCACGTGGAAGATATAGATTGCGAGAGTCAACATTGGGAGGAGAGATAGAAGTATTTGACAGAAATTCAGGTGTGTATCGCGCGGGGACAAAGGAGTTAGTTGGCAGCGCGCTCATGCCAATCGACTGCTTCCGAAATGCTATCATCCTCTTTAAGAGAAGTATCGAAGATGCAAGTCAAGTTTGCTCGAAGAACCCGGCAGACCTTTTAGGATTGAATAAGGGTGAGTTAGCCATCGGAAGAGATGCTGATATTGTAATCTTGGATAGAAATAGTCTTGAAGTGAAGTATACTATCGTGGCCGGTAAAGTGGTTTTCTCGAAAGAAAAATTTTAAGGCATTCTAAGAACCATCGTTGTCGACGTTGAAGTCTACCTCTTCTTTCGGATAGTTAATCTGCATCTGCCAGCATTGGTGTCGATTATCTCCAAGTTGTAGTCAAATCCATATTTCTCCACGACCCTAGAGTAAAGGACCTTACAGTGCTCACAGTAGTATGGGTATACTTTGATGTGCTTCGTTCTCCTAAGGATTCCAACCGATGGACACTTATACATCTCTATGACGAACTCGTCTTCAGTGGCTTTTATTTCATAGTCTGCTCCCTCTTCCTCAAGAGTTCTACTCCAATACTCCTTCATTCCTTGTATTCCTTTCTTGGCGACCAGTTCATCCAAGTTCTGTAGGAACTCATCTGATATATACTTCCATAGATCTACAACCGCCTCCTTACCATGTTTTTCATGTAGGTAATTGAATATCTCATTATATGCCAGGATGAATTCTGTGCAGGAGATCATCCCTCTCGCCTCCTCCAAAACTTTTGTGTGCAGGAGCCGGCATCCTGATCGTAATCTACTGATGAATTGTATCCTGCTGCCTTGCAGATCTCATCATTCACTATTCTGCAGTGTTCACAGAACTTCTCAAATATTCTATAGCCCCTCTCCCTCATATGCCATATTGCCGGACACTTTTTGACATTTAAGACCAGTACATCACCGTCATAGCGCAGGTCAAATTCACCGTCCTCTATGGTGAATATTCTCCTCCAGTGCTCTTCCAATGCAGCTAAGCCTCTCGTTTTCAGCGACTCGATTAATGGTTTGTATACATTCCGTGCAATTTGACGTAGACACATATCAAGTTCTTTCTCGCCATATTTTTTGTAGATGTATTCAAGACAGCAGCTCAACGCGCCGTGAAAATCTTTATGAACAGACAAGCCCACACCTCCACAAGACCTTTTTGCATTAAAGTTGTAATTAAGAATTATCCACGTAAAGCTTTTTAGATAAAGATCGTTTGGACTGATTCTTTCCCCCGCAAGGTTGATGGCTTATTCACTCTTTATCTTCCTCTATTACTCTGAAGCCTATCAGCTTCGCAATATCTAGGAGCTCGTCTCTATAGTCTCCGAAGAAGACGACTCGATGACTCCCAAATAGTCTGTATACACGCTTCTCTAAGAGCTTCTTTGAATTTGTCTCCGCAACCCACTCGGTCCTACAACTGCAACCGATATGATGTTCGTTCCCTATAATTTTTCCTCGCTGAATTGCCAGCGTTCTTTCGGGGACATTGAATTTCGCGGCCGTGATTATCTGACCGGCTGGAGCTAGAACTTGTAAAGCTACGCCTTCTCCCACATGCGTCTTCCTGATGATATACGGTAGATGTGGAGCTTCTTCACCATACATCTTAGTTGGACATATACAGTGCCAATAAAAAGCTTGATTTGAAGACGTATCTAACGTTACGTCACTTATGAATCCAGGTTTGCCTGAGATATGCCGCATCAATAGTTGTGTTATAACGGCGTTGATATCCGCCTCACATACCGCTGTGTATCCTTCGTTGTTGAGCTGGGCGAGAGCTAGACATGGAAAGGCTGGTAGTAGTGCTTGCCCGATGAAAAATAATGCCTTAATGCAGTCTATGGTAATTGCATCCGCGCCCACTTCCTGCATGGCCATCTTTAATGCATAATACATCTTAGCGTCTCTAATGATCTCATCCTCACTTATGTCGATCGTAGTTACGGCATCCTCAATCCATTGCTTCGCTAATGCTTTAGCGTCTTCATCTCTCACACGCTTATAGTATTCATTAACTTTATCATATCCCATGGTTACTATATCTGTTCCGAACACATCTTTAACCGCCTTTAGGTATTCGCTCTTTCTCTCCTTAGACCAATAGAGGTGATCCCATATAACTTCCTCTCCGCCGATATACAATATCTTTGATTCCTTCATCTTGTGGAGTGCTTTAATCAAGTTTATCCTTTTAATCACGTCATTGAAGTCAAAGGAAAATATTGGAATCGCTTTAATCCTCTTCTCTCTCAGTAGATCGTTAAACTCGAAGAAGGATAACCCGGAGACAAACTGCATGGGGTCAAAGACCACTATCATCGGATATTTCTTTAATGTTTCGACATCGATCTCCTCTTCTCGGAAGAACCATGGCCTGCGGAAAACAAAGGTCAAGATATAGAATAGCACGCCATCTACATCCGGATATTTCTTAATCTCACCCGCTAGATCCGCGAAATCCGATATTATGTTTCCCCCAACAAATTCCACATCAGGACAATGCGCTTTCAAATCATTTAATATGTGCATCTTTCTTATGTCTGGATCGTGTATCTTCTCTATGTATTCGGCGTATAGTTTTAACGGCCTCTCGAATAGTTTCTCCTCTTTCTTCAGTGAATAAAATATAACGAGTAATCTGGTTTTAGAAGCCATGATTTCTATCTCACACTTCCGTTATTTAAGCCTTCTCATAAAGCAGTCTCTGTTTTGATCTTCTTCAAATGATTATTGGATTCAGGCCGAGCAGTCTGCAAAGTCTCGCAACCTCTTCTCTATGATCTCCATACACGTTTACCATGTGTTCAAAGAAGTTTATGTTATCTTCACATGCCTTCAAGAATTCGTCAAAGTTTTCGACTTTGAATTCGACTTGCGTCCTGCACATGGGGTAACCCATATTCACATCAGTTATAACTCCCTTCGCTATCACCATAGATTCCATGTTCGTCGGTAGAAGTGTGATCGTAATCTCCTGCCCCTTCTTCATTATGACTTGAGGGGTCAATCCCTTCTCAGATTCATAGTGGGAAGTTGCAATATATGGCTCGCCTCGATTCTTATAGCCGCTTAGCTTAGTTGGGCAACTGCAATGAGCGTTAATCACATTACATCTTTCCTCATTATATACCGCATCTCCCATAAAGCATGGTTTATCGGTTAAGTAGCTCACCATCATCATGTTGAACAACGCGCTAAAATCGGCTTCGCAAGCAGCTATTATGCCTTCATCATTAAGTCGAGCGAGGGCATAGCAAGGGGTTGTCCCTATCCTGTCTATTAAGTTGGTGGCGTAGCAATTTATCGTAACAGCGTCGGCTTCCACATCTTCCACGATTTTTCTCATCAAATAGTAAAATTTTACAGCATTGCGCGCAGAATCTTCATCTAGATCATGCTGCGATTCAGCACTTTGTAGGAATTTCTGATAGTCTTCTCTCATATTCTCCGTCTCTTCCATTTCCTCGTATTCTCTCTCGATTTCATCTAATGAAATGAATTTTACATTTATACCGGTTCTTTCCTGCATAATCCTTATAGTCCTATAATTTCCCCATTTTTCAGCTCCCTTCCACTCATTCGGTTTACCGATGCATACAACTTTCGCTTTCTTCAACTTCGCGAAGGCTCTAATAGCTCTGATCTCTTTCTTCAATTTCTCATAGCTATCTACGACCGTGCATGCCCATCCTTGTTTACCGATACTTTTCAATATCCAGTTTATATGTTCAGTAAGCAGGTTGAATCCGTAGGGAGGCTCTGTATATTCTCTTCCGAAGAAGATTATCGGCTTGTTGAAGGTATAGAAGGAGCCTAGGTATCCCCAAAACTGCGCTACTCCAAAAACTATGACGCCGTCAATATCTCCTGTCTGGATCTCATAGGATTTCTCTAAGATGTCATCTTCGACGTGAAGCATATCCCAGCCTTCAAACTCTATCTCTCCATCGAATTCCCTCTCGATCTCGCTGAGATCCTTCTTCACCCTCTCGATTTCCTCGGCGACCTGTTTATCTGATCGTGCCCAACCCCACACATTTACCGGCGTGAAGCCTTCCGTTATCCCAGCTTTTAGTACGGGGCACGTGAACATAACTCTTATTTTGATTCTGTGCTTCATATCAGAAATTGGGGGTTGTAGCCGCTTATATACGTTAGCTTAATTCTCCACCATCAGTCAGTATCTATCGGTATTAGAGAAGTAGTGAATTATCCTTCTCCATGTTCTTCCGGACTTACATATGGTGATCGATAATATTCTTCAAGCATGTCGGCTAGTAAGTTCGCGTAGGCGTCTATCAACGCTTCGCCTTTTTCTTTCGTGGCAAGCGTTGCATCTCCAAATATGCCGGATTTTGTTCTCTGAACACTCCATGTCGTCCACCAGCATAAACCCGATTGTAGGGCGCTTGAAGCTTTCCTTCCCTTAGCTACATACGGCTCTTTGGGAGCCTTCTCCATATCAACGTACTCTGGGGCGACGGCCAGATAGATTGATGTTTCACCTTCTCCTCCATGAACTTCCTTGGAAGAGAGTATCTTTTTATCTATCTCCGAGCTGAAGAAGATGAACATTGCTGCTTGAGCTTTTGCGCGATCTCTAAGCTCACGTACAGCAATTTCAACCGCCATTCTGTTCTGGCCATGTGAAACAACAAATCCTATCTTCTTGAATCCGCTTCTCACCAAGCTCATGCCGATATCTGTTAGAAGATTGGCTAAATGCGTGGGTCTGATCGAGATCGTTCCAGGAAAGCGTGTCACATCTATCTCTGAGTAACCAGACCAGACTGTGGGTAATACTACTACTGGTATTCCCCTCTTTTTGAGTATCTCTGCAGCTTTCAATGTAACAGTCTCGCCTATGAGGACATCTGTATCGACGGGAAGATGGGGGCCATGTTCCTCGATCTGAGCGACGACCACCAGCGCAATAGCGCCTGACTCAGCGGCTTCCTTAATCTCAGGCCACGTCATCTTCGCAAATAAACATGTATCTGGCCATCTGATCTTCTTCATGCACCTCTTTACATTCCCTCACGATATAAGTTTTATTTTTCAAGCTCATCGCGCAGAATTATTAGACAGATATGCGCTCCAAACTCAATACACGCGTCAATTTTGACAGCTATGATTAAGAGTGTTATTGAAGAGGTGATGGGAAAAAATTTCGCAATGCCGATGGATGTTTTCGCCGATTAGCTTATCAAGCCAATAACGCATATTTAGATGCTTAAGTTTAGATTCTCATAGATGGATGAGGTCTGGTATTTCGCCTATGGGTGGTCTCTAAATAAATCTTTGATGAAAAAGTGTATTGGAGGATGGATAGATGCCCGGAAAGCGGAGTTAAGAGGATTTAAGCTAGTCTTTAATGCGTATTCGAAGAGCTGGAGAGGTGG
>JAGGUU010000043.1 GCA_021158305.1 Candidatus Bathyarchaeota archaeon | reverse complement strand
GACGCTACGAGAAGGTTAGAATCTATTATTCTGCAAAGGCGAATACGGGGCTTTCCGTCTTAAAGATACTTGAAAGCGAAGGCTCATGTATAGACGCCGTAAGTCCCGGAGAAGTTTTTCTAGCGTTGAAGGCGGGATTTACTCCGGATAGAATCTTGTTCACCGGGACAAGCGTACGCAACGATGAGCTACGCTATTTAGTGGATTCAGGAGTCACAATAAACATCGATTCACTCTCACAGTTGAGACGGCTCCTAAAGATCCACGTACCAGAAGTTCTCTCGGTAAGGGTTAATCCGGAGATTGGAGCTGGGCATCACGAGCACTGCATCACGGCCGGGAAGAACTCAAAGTTCGGAATATGGGAGGACGATATTGTTAAGGCATATAGATACGCTAAGAATGCTGGTGTGAAAAGATTTGGAATGCAGATGCACATAGGCTCCGGCATACTGACCATTGAACCTTTTCTCCTTGCGGCTGAGAAGATGCTGAGCATGGCTCATCGTGTCCGTAAGGAGTTAGATATAAAGTTTGATTTCATAGATCTAGGGGGCGGAATAGGTGTTCCCTATAAACCCGAGGAGAAACCGTTAGATATAGATCTCTACGCGGAGAAGCTTCTGAGACTATATATTGAGAGGGTAAACGAGTATGACCTCGGCGAGCCGTGGTTCTGCATAGAGCCGGGACGCTACATCGTCTGTGACGCTGGGATTCTATTAACCCTTGTAAATACAGTTAAGATCACTCCGTTCAAAAAATTCGTGGGAGTCGACGCTGGATTTAATATTCTAATCAGACCCGCGATGTATGGTTCATATCATCCAATAGTAGTTGCTAATAAGCTTAGATTCAAAGATGAGGAAGTATATGATATAGCTGGTCCCCTATGTGAGTCTGGAGACCTACTTGCCAAGGATAGAAAACTTCCAAGGATATGTGAAGGCGATCTTCTTGCAATTCTGAATGCTGGAGCCTATGGATTTTCAATGAGCTCAAATTACAATTCCAGACCTAGATGCGGAGAGGTTCTAGTCAAGAATGGAAAGTACGCGTTAGTGAGGCATAGAGAGCGCTTAGAAGATCTCCTGAGAGGCCAAGAAATTCCTTCATGGCTCAGATAGTCCCAAAACTCTTAGCCCTTGATGACTTCCTTTAGGTTTCTGCGTGACTGGCGCCATATCATCTCTTGCCGCCACTTATGATCTTCTTTGCATTGGAAATCCATCTGGTTGCCGTCTTCTCCGAAATCTTGAGTTTTTCTGAGAGCTCTTTCGGATCCGCCTTGGCAAGCTTTTCAACCGAGTCTATTCCTATGCTTGCTAGTTGCTGTGCTCTTTTCTCTCCTATCCCCTCAACTTGTATTAGCTCTGATATGGCGGTCTCTAACGTCTTCCTCTCAGCGGGAGATGCTGTTCTTGCTTTTTCAGTCTCCACCTTAACGCGTTGAATCTCGGCTAGAAATTTCTTAAGCGTTTTTACATTTTCATCATGCGTGGTCGATCTTCGCTCATCAACAGGAATTCCGAGTTTCCGTGCTTCCTTCACGCTTAGGTTCACTGCCTTCAGTTCACCTCTGCTGAAGCCTTTACCTTTTCTCACCTTTCTCTTTCTCCTGACTATTGCTTGGATCTTCATAGCCAACCCTCCAGCGGTTTCCTTTAAAATGATGAAGAATGAGATTTAAAGATTGTTTAGGTCGCGGTCGCATTTATAAGGTGCCAGAGAAAAAGGTAGATGGAGGGGAGTATAGTTGGCGAGTATCAGAACTAATGTTGATAAGCTAGTTAAGATTTCAGTCATGGGAGAGGTTTCAAGTCCGCTACTATCCCGTTCAGTATACCGAATATCCGCGGATGGCGAGCCTAAAGTGCTCCCGGGCGTGGGAGGCATAACGTATAATATACGTGTGGGCGATTTGGCTACGGGGTGGATGGCAGACCATGTTGAACCTGGAGTTAGCGTGAAAAACAAGGAAAAAACTGAGGGTTTTCCGGAAGCTGCTAATAGGGCTCTAAATGTGCTTGCATGCGTAGGTAATGAGGCTAAAATAGTCTCCGGAGACGCGAAGGGCGAGAAGGGGATAGTAACTGGAAAACACGGTGGGATAGAACATGTGCTAGTAGATTTCCCGCCAGAAGTGATGGAGAAACTCCTCATAGGAGATAAGATCCTAATAAAGGCATTCGGAGTAGGCCTTCAGCTACTAGACTACCCAGATATTAAGGTGATGAATTTAGATCCAAAGTTCTTAGAGGCAATTGATCCTCAGCCTAGAGGTGAAAAGCTCGAAATCCCCGTTACACATATTATTCCAGCGTCGATAATGGGGTCAGGGCTCGGAGCAAGCCATACATACTCGGGAGACTATGACATTCAGCTCTTCGATAAGCCTACCGTTAAGAAGTATGGTCTTGATGATCTGAGGCTAGGCGATCTAGTAGCGATCCAAGACGCAGATCACTCTTATGGCAGGATCTATAGGAAAGGAGCGATATCGATCGGAATAGTTGTTCACTCAGACTGTGTAATCTCCGGTCACGGACCAGGCGTCACAACACTCTTTACATCACCGAATGGAAAGATAATTCCTAGAATAGATCACGACGCAAATATAGCGAAGATCCTAAAGCTCAGAGACGACATATAAGCTCTCTTCCAAATTTACCTTTTTCCTTATGGTTGCTCTTTACAGGCTGATTATGCCTTCGAATGCCTTCTCCGCAGCCCCGCACATAAGCATCCGGTTTCCTTCATATTCTATTTTTAGATCTCCACCAAGTAGGTGAACGATGCATCCGCCGCTTATTCTGCCCGTTAGATTCGCGGCTACAACGGATGCGCATGCTCCTGTTCCACATGCCAAGGTCTCTCCAACCCCTCTTTCCCAAACTCGAATCTTCATCTCGCCGTCTCTAATAACCTCTGCAAATTCAACGTTTGTCCTATTTGGAAAGAGAGGATGCCTCTCGATTTTAGGTCCGAACTTTTCTACTGGAAACTTACTCACGTCCTCCACAAAGATGACACAGTGAGGATTTCCGACAGACAGCGCCGTTATCCTGAACTTTTCATTATCGACTTCCAGTCTTTCTTCTATGCATCTCCCCTCGCCTTTCATCGGTATCATACTTCTATCCAGAATTGGAACTCCCATATCGACCGTTACAGATTCGACGAGTCCATGCTTAAATTTCAGCCATACTTTTTTCACTCCCGCAAGCGTTTCAATCTTCATCTCGGCTCTGCGAACTATATCGTTCTCAAAACAGTATTTTGCAAGGCATCTTATGCCATTCCCGCACATTTCAGCCTCGCTTCCATCAGCATTGAAGATCCTCATTTTCACATCTGCAATTGATGATTTACATACAAGTATGAGTCCATCGGCTCCAACTGAGAATCTCCGCCTACAAATCTTCTTAGCTATTTCTCCGAGATTCCATCCATTCATCCTTCCGTCGACGTTGTTGATCACAACGTAGTCATTTCCTAGCCCATGCATCTTCCAAAACCTTACTTTGGCCATTGAGCCTTCACCGTTAAGATAGGAGAGGCTGAAGTCTTTTATTAGCCTTAACTCATCAACATGAATAAGATGTGTTAACATACGCATTTTTAAGCATCATCGCGTAAATCCTATTGTTGATCTATAATGAAGGAAGAGTTTTGGAAAGTTGCCGAAGAAGAGATATGTCAGATACTAAAGAAGACGGCTGCTTTAGAATTTGGAACATTCAAGCTTCCAAGCGGGAAGGTAACTCCATACTACATTGACCTAAGGGTTATCCCAAGCTTCCCGGATGCATTCCACAAAATTTCAGAAATCTATGTTGAAGCTATAAGGAGGAAGATGGGAGAAGAGAGTTTTGACAGAGTTTCAGGCATACCGATTGCAGGTATGTCCTTCTCTGTTCTAGTTGCCTTTCATCTTCGCAAGCCCTTCATCTACGTTAGAAAGAATCGGCGGCTGAGGGGAAGAGAAAGAAGAGTTGAAGGCATCTTAATGCCGGGAGACCGCGTTCTGCTAATCGATGACCTCGTAACCACGGGGCTTAGCTTAGAGAGGGCGGCTGAGGCTATAAGGGCTGAAGGCGGAGTGGTCACTGACGCCTTTGTTCTGCTTGATAGGGAGGAAGGTGGAAGGGAGAGGCTTGCTAGGAACGGAGTAACGCTTCATTCAGTCCTCAAAATGTCAAACGTTGCTAAGAGACTCTATGAGATGAATATTATTGGAGAGGAAGAGCTAAAGATAATCCTGAGCCAGACGAGAGGAGAATCCTAAGATTTATTGGATGCTTTACATTCAATCTTTTCAGTTATCTTAATGTCCACGTAAGGAGGCAGAATCTCATAAGAGGCTTCGAGAGGCCGTTCAATCGATGCTGATAAAGGAGATAATATTAGAGAACTTTATGTCCTACGAGTATGCTAGGATACCGCTTAAGCCAGGCATAAATAT
>JAGGUU010000195.1 GCA_021158305.1 Candidatus Bathyarchaeota archaeon | reverse complement strand
GTTACAAGGTGATCCTTGTAACATCAGGTGCAATAGCCGCTGGAATAGCGGAACTCAACGTCAAACCCAATCCAAACGATATAGTCTTCAAGCAGGCATGCGCAGCCGCTGGACAAAGTATACTGATGTCCCACTACAGAGAATTCTTTAAGACCCACGGTCTGAAGGTAGCGCAGGTTCTCTTAACAGAAAGAGACCTCGCCGACCGCGTATCCTATATTCACACGTGTAACGTCCTCGATAGACTTCTCCAGATTGGCGTAATACCTATAGTTAACGAGAATGATGTGACGTCAATCAACGAGATAATCCCCCTAACAAAAGGCCAGAAAATAAACTTCAGCGACAATGACATACTCTCAGTTCTAATAGCAAACGCGGTTGAGGCGGATATGGTTGTGATTCTAACAACCGTTGACGGCTTATATACGAAGAGTCCAGAAAAGCCAGATGCGAAGCTCATACCAGTCGTTGAGAAGATAACTCCCGAAATAAAGAGGGCCGCTGAGGGAAAGAGCAAGTTCGGCCGCGGAGGAATGAAAACTAAGATTCAAGCCGCCGAAATATCCATGCAGAGCGGAATTCCACTTGTAATTGCAAATAGTCAAAGAGAGAATGTGCTTCTAGACTTGCTGGATGGAAAACCTGTTGGGACATTATTTAAGCCGGAAAGAAAGAAGATCTCAAAGATCAAGAAATGGATAGCGTATGGTGCAGGTGCGAAGGGCCAAATAAAAGTGAATGAGGGAGCGAAAGAGGCTATTCTGAAAGGCGCAAGCCTGCTAGCTGTCGGTATAGAATCTGTTTCTGGAAGCTTCCAGGTTGGAGAGGTTGTGAGCCTTGTAGGTCCGGATGGCAAGGAGTTCGCTAGGGGAATAGTCAACTACACAAGCGAAGAGATCAACTTAATTAAGGGAATGAATACCTCCCAAATAAGGAAGACTCTAGGTTATATTAGACAGAAAGAAGTAATAAGTAGAAAACGGATGTTTCTGAGGAGGGAGAAGACTAGTTGACAGTTAGGGAATTAATACTGGAAATCTGCAAAAAAGCGAAGGCAGCCTCATATGAGCTTGCGAGGCTTCCAACAGAGACGAAGAACCAAGCTCTTCTAAACATGGCAGATGCATTAGAGGAGAATACGTCTGAAATTCTCAATGCAAACGAGAAGGATGTTAAAGCCTCAAGGGAGAAAGGCGTTAAGGAGACCTTGCTTGATAGGCTCATTCTAAACGAGAAGAGAATATCAAAAATGGCTCAATGCCTACGTGAGGTCGCATCTCTTCCTGACCCCGTAGGTGAAATAGTCAGGACATGGGTTAGACCTAACGGTCTAATCATAGGTCAGCTAAGAGTTCCCCTAGGAGTAGTCGCCGTCATATATGAATCTAGACCTGACGTTACATCAGATGCCTCGGGCATCTGCCTTAAATCCGGAAACGCCGTGATTTTACGCGGCGGCTCAGACGCAATCAACTCAAACTTGGCAATCGGAAAAGTACTTAGTGAAGCTGCGGTGGATTCTGGGATACCTGAAGGCGCTATTCAAGTTGTTCCGATAACTGAAAGAAGCGCAGCAATCGAGCTCATGAAGATGCGAGATTATGTTGACGTTCTTATTCCAAGAGGAGGAGCCGGGCTGATTAGGGCGGTTGTTGAAAACGCAAAGGTTCCAGTAATCGAGACTGGAACAGGAAACTGTCATGTGTACGTTGAGGAAGACGCCGATTTAGAGATGGCTATAAAAGTGGTTATAAATGCAAAGTGTCAAAGACCAGGAACATGCAACGCCGCCGAGAAGCTCCTTGTACATCGAAAGATAGCTTCAAAATTCATTCCGATGATCGTTGAGGCTCTTCGAAAACATGGAGTCGAGGTTAGGGGATGTGAGGAAACTCGTAAAGTTGTTCCAGATGTTATCCCGGCCACGGAGGAAGACTGGTACACTGAGTATCTAGACTTAATAATTGCAATTAAAGTTGTTGACGGTTTAGAGGAGGCCATAAACCACATAAACAAGTATGGAACAAAGCATTCAGACGCTATTATCACATCAGATTTCAATAAAGCCTTAAGATTTATCAGAGACGTGGACTCCGCCGCGGTCTACTGGAACGCTTCAACAAGGTTCACCGATGGCAACCAGTATGGGCTTGGCGCTGAGATTGGCATAAGTACTCAAAAAATGCATGCACGCGGGCCAATGAGCGTTCAACACCTAACAACTGTGAAGTACTTCATTCTTGGACGCGGACATGTAAGAGAGTAACAGAAACAGTCCCCCTATTTTTAATGGAAGGAATCCTTCATGAAGAAATTAGGCTTCATAGTTAATCCAATAGCTGGCATGGGGGGCGCTGTGGGTCTCAAGGGAACTGATGGAGAAGAAACCTTAAGAAAAGCTATAGCCTTAGGCGCAAAGCCGATAGCACCCGTCAGGGCGAAGATCTTTCTCTCACATCTAAAGAAAATCCTCGGCGAAGTTCACCTATTAGCCGCTGCAGGAAAGATGGGCGAGGAAGAAGCGAAGGAAATCAGATTTGAATGCACTACTATAGGGGAGGCTAAAGATGAAACAAGCCCCAATGACACGAAGAAAGTAGCTAAAATGATGGTCAAGGAAAAGATGAATCTTCTCGTTTTTTGCGGAGGCGATGGAACAGCTCGGGACATAATGGATGTGATTGGACTAAAGCTTCCCGTGTTAGGAGTTCCAACGGGGGTCAAGATGCACAGCGCCGTCTTCGCTCTCAATCCAGAGGCCGCCGCATATGTTGCGGCTAAGTTCTTAAGCTCAGGGCTTCCGTTAAGAGAGGCCGAGGTTATGGATGTTGATGAAGAAGCCTTTAGGCAAGGTCGTCTTTCAGCGAAACTCTACGGATATATGCTAGTGCCATACGAGGCGGAGTATATTCAAGGAGTTAAGATGCCGAGTTTCCGAAGCAGAAGTGAGCTCAGAAATCAAGCGGCCATAGCTGTTTATGTTATTGAGAAGGTTCTTCAGCCCGACGTCATCTATATTCTTGGTCCGGGAACGACTACACGCACAATAGCAGATCTACTCGACCAGAAAAAGACGCTTCTAGGCGTGGATCTACTCCTAAACAAAAAGATAATAGCAAAGGACGTGAATGAGAAGGAGATCCTTAAACACATAGAAGGCAGAAAAGCAAAGATTATCGTAACGCCCATAGGTGGACAGGGATTTATCTTCGGCAGAGGCAATCAACAGATAAGTCCTGATGTGATAAGGAAGGTTGGAGTGCGGAATATAATAGTTATATCTACAAGAGGCAAGATCGAAAATCTTAAGGACCTCAGAGTAGATACGGGAGATCCGCAGCTAGATGAGGAGCTCAGAGGAGAAATCGAGGTCATAGTTGATTATAACCAGAAAGTAATCATGCCAGTTAGGTGAGATCCACAAAAAAAAGGACTTAAAAAATGTCCAAATTAGAAGAAGAAGGAGGATGGCTTCCTGCAAAGAATGATGGATATATTTTATACCCAAAATTATTCAGAAGCCTCTTTTCATGACGATCTACAACATTATCCATTTATAAATAAAAACAAAAATGCCGGGAAAACAACAAATCATAATTCCTAATAATTCATGTAATGCCGCTTGTGGCGAACCAGAGGACTAAAAAATTATCCCAAAATAAGGAAAAATAAGTCTCAGAATAGCATCCACAAAAACATGACCATTTATTATGTCCATTATTTTAGGGAAGAATATGAAGTTATATTAGAACCTAAAGATAACAAGGCAGTGAATCTCTCCTAAACAAATAGGGGCGGATCTTATATGATGACGATAATAAAAAACAGGGAAGAACTACTTTCAAACGCGTCATCGCAGAAGGATAGAAAGGCAAGAGAGATAGCCTTAGATGCCATAGAAGAGGCATTTAAAACAGCCGATCCGAAAAGAATAATGTTCTCAAAGGTGAGACTTGAAAATGAATCTCTAAAAATCAATGGTGAAACCTTTGATCTCTCTAAGTATAGGAGAATATTTGTTTTAGGTGGAGGAAAAGCAAGCGGAACAATGGCTGAAGCCCTCGAAGAGATTCTTAAGGACCGTATAGAAGACGGCGTAATCGTTGTTCCCAAAGGAGTTGCGAAGAAGCATAAACTGAGCCGTATAAAGCTTCATGAATCAAGCCATCCAATACCGGACGAGAGTAGTGTATCAGGAGCCAAGAAGATAATTGAGCTGGCGAAGAGAGCTGGAGATAATGATCTAGTAATATGCCTGATCTCCGGCGGAGGGTCAAGCTTAATGGCTCTTCCGAGAGAAGGAATCTCGCTTAAAGACAAACAGAGAGTAACGGATCTGCTTTTAAAGTCAGGAGCGACGATAAATGAGATAAACGCGGTGCGGAAGCATATCTCCAGCTTTAAGGGAGGACAGCTTGCAAAAGCAGTCTATCCAGCCTCATTGATCGGTTTGCTACTCTCAGATGTATTAGGAGATCCGCTAGATGTGATAGCTTCAGGACCTACGGTTCCGGACTCCTCAACTTTCAGCGACGCCGTCTCAATCTTGCAAGAATATAATCTTTGGGATAAAGTTCCAGAAACGATTAGGAAAACCTTAACGGAAGGCATGAAGGGAAAGATAGCCGAAACGCCGAAGAAAGGCGACCCGATTTTTAAGAGAGTTAAGAACATAGTAATTGGCAATAACAGACTTGCATGCATGGCAGCGTTAAACAGCATCAGGAAAAGAGGATTGAATGCTCTTTTCTTAACGTCTTTCATGGAGGGTGAAGCTAGGTATATAGGCACATTCTTCGGCGCCATGGGGAAAGAGTTCATGGTAACGGATTATCCAATAGCTTCACCCGCGGCTGTAATAGCCGGAGGAGAAACCACGGTCACCGTGACTGGGAAGGGCATTGGAGGAAGAAACCAGGAAATAGTCCTCAGCGCCGCATTAAAGATCTCGGGTGCTGATGGATTAGTTGTCGCCTCAGCCAGCACGGATGGAATTGATGGACCTACCGATGCCGCAGGCGCCATAGCGGATGGAAAAACGGTGCAACGTTCGAGGAAGCTTGGAATTGATCCTTCAGAGGCTCTTAGAAATAATGATTCATACACGTTCTTCTCCAAATTGGATGATCTTATCATAACTGGGCCGACGGGAACAAACGTCAATGATATATCCATCCTTGTAAAGGTTTAATATATTCGAATTTTTATTCTTCCTCGCTTTTCCAGCGGATTGTGTATCCGCCCAAATATGCGCCTAAAAGGTTCCCCAACAGCGGTAGCAGGATTACTTCCAAATAGTAATGACCTACGAAGTATACCTTACTAAGAAGAGTCATGTAACTGAAGAATCCTATGAAACCAACCTGACCTGTAATGAAAAGTGTGATCTTAGCTCCTCGCTCTGATACATAACCAGTGTATAGTCCGCTTATGAATCCGCAGACAAGATGTACAAGAGCAAAGAAGATTATTGCTTTGGCTATGGAGAAAGATTCAAAGACAGTTACGCCCGATATGCCGAAATATAGCAGTATCTGCCCGAGCAGCAAGTCTACAAAGTTTGAGAGGAATATTGCCGAGAGAAAGCAGAGCGCTCCGCCAACTAGGGAATTCACGATGTCTCTTTTCGTCGGCAAGTCATTCATGCACTTACACCTTAATTCTCGTTGAGTTTAAGATTTTTTCAAACAGGACAGAGAGCTTTTCGTAGTCTTCTCTCTCCCTCCAGAAGAATATCTCTACGAGTCTGTGATTTTTAATATATGATATCACTAAGCAGAACATGTCATGGAATGTTCCTTCGGATTTAACAGCATTCTTTATTATGATCTTTGAATAGTTAGCTTGAACTTCCCAGATTTTTATTCCTCCAGCTTCCTCAAAAATCAGCGATGAATTCTCATTTTTCTTTCGAATCTCATTATACATTCTTCTTGTCTCAAAATTCACTACTGCTAAGGCATCTTTCAGATTGTTTTTTTCCATGAAATGCTGGGTTGCATTTCCATCGTAAATTCTGAAGAGTATAATGGATGAGAGATTTTTAGAGTATAAGAATACGCTGTATACGTTTCCACTTGCATTCCTTTCACTCCATGAATATGCAATCCAGTTCTTTGGAAAATCTATCTTGATAAATTCATTATCTAACCGCAAATTTTCCCCTACGCTATGAGTTGTGACAATGTTATAAATTATTGAGAATCCTAAAATTAGCGATCCGAAGAACGCAACTAGGAAAATTGTGAGAGGCAATCTAGGTAAGCCGTATTTCAACCGTTTTCCCCAAACCTTAATCATCTTCTATAGCGTACAAAAACTACGCTTTCCTTCTCATATTAATAAGAGTTTCGAATTTGACTCGACACTTAAAGGGATAATACAGACACCTACCTCTATTGGGAAAGTCTTATCTTCATAGTTGGAGATATTAAAAAGAAAGTACCTCGGGAGATGTCCATATGAAGGGAATGATGAAGGCCGCAATTCTCTATAAGCCGATGGATATGAGAATAGAGGAAGTTGAGATTCCCCAGGTAAAGCCGAATGAAGTTCTCGTCAGGATGAAACGTGTTGGAATATGCGGATCTGATGTTCATTACTATCTTCACGGACGCATAGCCTCATTCGTTGTTAAGGAACCTTTAATCTTGGGTCATGAATGCTCGGGGGAGATAGTTGAGATAGGCCGCGGTGTATCGAGACTTGAGGTTGGTCAGAGAGTTGTCATTGAGCCTGGATTTGTCTGTGGAAAATGCCCCTATTGTAGATCTGGAAGATATAACCTATGTAGGGACGTTAAATTCTATGGGACTCCTCCATTTAACGGAACATTTGCAGAGTATGTAACGGCGCCGGAGCAGAATGTATACCCAATTCCAGATAACGTTTCGTTTGAGGAAGGAGCGATGATTGAACCGTTGGCTGTTGGAATGATGGCTGCAAAAATGGGAAGAATAAACGTAAATGATACGGTTGCGATACTTGGAGCGGGACCTATTGGACAGATGGTTCTTCAAGCGGCTAAAGTCTATGGGGCTCCGGAGATCTATGTCACAGACATACTTGATTACAGGCTGGATTACGCTAAGAAGTATGGTGCGTCTGAGGTTATAAATGCCTCATCGGAAGACGTTGTTGAAAGGATAATGAGTTTAACCGATGGCGAAGGGGTCGATGTGGCGGTAGATGCCTCTGGATCTCCTTTAGCGATTCGGCAGACTGTTGATATAGTTAAGCCTGGAGGACGCATAGTTCTTGTTGGTTATCCGCCGAGTGAAGTCTCGCTTCCGATCGCCGAGATATTGCCTAAGGAATTGACTATCCAAGGAATTCATCGATATGCAAATGTTTATCCAGCAGCTATAAAGGCGGTCTCTTCTGGCAGAGCCATAGTTAAGCCATATGTGACGCATATATTTCCGTTCGAAAAGATATTGGAGGGCTTTGAGACCCACATAAAGAAGATTGGAAAACCGATGAAGGTCCAGATAGCAATCTGAACATCATAAGAAATCCCTTTTTGTCTATGCTTTTGTATCCATTTTGATCAGGCAGGGGAGGAAATTGAAGCTTGAAGACTTCGACAAGTAGATTTTTGACGTTGAAGAGGGGAGAAAATATGCTAAAAATAGCTCTTGTCGAGGCATAAAATCATTATATTGGTGATTCTGGTTGCATATGTATTACCATACAAATTATCACATAACCACGCCTCACGAACCATATTTCATATATAGGTGACTCGAAAGTTATCGTCTCATCTTATTTGCTAAGCCTTTCCAGCCCATTCTGCTGTAGTGCGTAGCTGTTTGAAGACTCTTCCAGTTGAAAAAATCTATCAAGTCATGAATATCAAATCCATACTCTAAAGCGAGCTGCGAGGCTCTCTGCGCCCTAAACCAGTGCGGAAAAATGTTCTCGTCAAGATTACGAACAATCCTATAAACTTGCGTTCTTCCTATGTGGAAAAGTCTTCCTTCTCTGATCTTATTTATATATTCTAATAGAGGAGGACACAGTGGCTCCTCCATATGAATCGGAAAAGTCCTATAGGCTATTTTCTTCTTTGTCCTCCACCTCACCCTACCATTCTCATCCACATACTCCCCGATCTTACTGTAACGTTTAAGAACAGGCATTGCCTTCACTACTAAAAAGGGTTTTTGGACTATAAAATTGTCCTTCCTCAGCATGAGAACTTCGCTCACCCTGCCCCCCGTTTCAAACAAAGCCGAAATTAAAGCCTTATCAACTTCACGCCTACATTTTTTGACTAATTTAATCAAATAATCCCATCCACAGAAGCTTTCCACAATTTCAACGCTTCTTTTAGGTTTTTTCAATAAGCACACCTCCATGCAAAAGCCTCGATATGCAACATTACATATATAATGTTGCATAAGAAAGGGAGGAATCTCCAGATAAATCATTTCGTTATGCAGATAAATCTCAACATATTATCTCTTGGATTTTCAGTTTTCAGAATGGATACAAAAGCATAGACGTGGGAGCCTAAAAATAGCAAGCAATAGAGTAAGAATCTTTATTAAGAAGTTATTGACATTAAGTAGGCTCTAAAAAAAGAAAAATATGGGTGATGATTAAAGGAGTGAAGACGCTTCTTCGCTTAAAGCTACCATACGAAGAAAACCTCCGCGTCTTATTGATAAGAAGAGTTCTTTTAACAATCAGCGGAGGACTTACAGCAGGACTGGCGACTCTCTACGTGAAAAAAGTCTTAGGTGCAGACGCCGTTATTCTTGGATTATTCGGATCAATATGGTCAGCCGTCTTCATCCTCTTTATCCTAATCGGAGGATGGATTGGAGACCGATATGACCAAAAAAGTGTCCTTTTACTCGGAACGGCTCTCACACTTGTTAATCCAATAATTTACGCATTAGCCTCAAGCTGGCAGATTCTCATACTTGTGAACTTCCTTGGAGCAGTTGGTTCAGCTATTTCAAGCCCCGCCTACAATGCAATCCTCTTTTCCTCGATCGAGCAGAAAAAGAGAAGCCAATTTGTAGCCACGCTTGCTGTCCTGGCCAGTGTGGCGAATATGATTACGCCTCCGCTCTCCGCGTATCTAATACAGATGATGGGAGGATTAGAGGAGATACGAAAGATGTTTCTCATCCAGTTTTTCATCTCATTCCTAGTCTGGATCTACACATGGAAGAAGTTAAAGACGAATCCTTCACGGGAGAAAAGGAAAGTGAAGGGAATCTCCGAAGCTGCCAAGGATATGTTCTTCCAGATGAAGAGGGTTTATCTACTATCAAGAGAAAGGAAAGCCTCATCTTGGATCATCTTATTCTTGCTAGGCCCCTTCGCTTGGCAGCTCATATCTCCATTTTGGTCCATATACGCAGCAGAGGTCTGCATGGCTCCTCTGCTGGTTATCGGCTTGCTTCCAACAGCTGATAGCATCGTCCGGATATTCTTCCAGCTCCCGCTTGCCAAGATAGCGGATAGAAGAGGAAGGAAGAGAATTATACTTTTAGTACGGCCACTACGTTATGCGGCTCTTATTACATTCATAATTGGAGGGATCTATAAGAGCCCCATAACCCCCTTCATTCCCATTCTCGTATGGATGCTTGACGCAGCAGGAACATCAGTAGGTCCATCATTCTGGGCCCTAAGGTCAGAGGTGATGCCGAAGAAGGTTCAGAGCACTTGGAGTGCATTGCTTAATTTCGTTTGGTACTTAGCCTCAATTCCGGCCAGCTTACTGGGTGGTATCTTATGGAATGTCGATCCAAGATTGCCGTTTCTCTTTGCATTGATTATCGATGCTGGAATTCGCTTTCCAATACTTATGAGATACGTGCCGGAGACATTGGTTCCGACGAGAAAGGCTCCGAAGATAGGTCCTCACATCTTGATCTATGGATTGTCAGAAGCGGGGTTGACCTCAACGGCTCGACTGATTCAGAGAACGATGAAAGCCGAGATTGTAAACGCAGCTCAAATAGATACACATCGCCTAAGCAGGATATTAAGAAGTGAAAAGCGCCCGGTCATAATTGAGGGAACATCGGCTCTTTATGTGGCTAAGGAGGAACAAGAATCTATTAGAGTCTTATTAGTTGCTTCGAGAGAGGAGAGAAGTCGAAGGAGAGCGTTGAAAGATAAGAAGCCAGAATTTGTAGCATTCAAAGAGCTTGAAGATGAAGACAGAAAAGTCGATAAAATCGCGAGGCGCCTCTACCATACGGATCTTTCTAAGATGCCGCCTTTCGATGTTGCCATCAATACTGAAAGGGTTCCTCCAGAGAAAGTGGCGAGAATAATAGCAATACTGAAAGAGGAGGAAAAGGAAGAAGAGAAATCTTAGATTTCTCTGAAGATATGTTCTAGGTGGATATTGCTCTCCTCATTTCGGTGAACAACATAATCTCCTACTTCCTCAACCAGTTTGAATACCCACTTGTACGGAAACTTCCCAGCTAAGAGAGCAACTTTACGCCTATATGGAGTGAACATATCAAGAAACTCAAATAACTTCCTAACTTGGCTGGAACTAAAATATATCCTGTCTTCATTTGAAGCCTTAACCTCAACCGCTAGGATACAATCATTCAATGTTGCGAACACGTCAGGTAGCGGTTCAGAGCTCGGCGCAGAACTTGGAATCCTCACCGCCTTAAATCCTAGAGACCTAAGTTTTCTCACGAGGCTTCTTTCAGCATTATATCCCTTTCTCCTCATGCTCCGGCTTTCCTTAGATGTTAAGCGGCGTCCTCTTCTTTTCCGTCCATTTTTTGAGAGAGCTAAATCTCGAAGCGACAAATACTTTCACCATTTAGCTATTCTTCAAGAGGCTTTATTGCAAGCCTTAGTAAATCTTGAAGCCATTCAGAAAATTTGTGCGCATTTGCGTATTTCTGGTATTTTTTACGATAAGGTACCTTAGAAATCATATGTAACTCAACCATCTTCCTCACGTAGTACTTAGCTGTCGACCTCGGGATCCCTGCTTCTCTAGCCAGATCGCCACTCGTGAAGACTGGACCGATTCTCGCATAAGCCCTCAAAACATTCGCCGGAAATGGCATGGACAAATTTATTATCTTTATTAATTCTTTCGCAATTTTAGCCGTTTTTCAAGCCTCCTTTTGGACCAAAAAATGATCCTAAAAAAATTAATAAAGATTTTCGTCATGGATCGATATACCCAAATATTATGATTTCTTGGACTAACTCTTTCCTCCCCTAAAGAATAAAATTATTAGAACGACTAGTTAAAACATTTTAATGGACAGATTTTCCATGTTCCTTTTTTTATGGACAGAAATATTATCCTTAATCATGAAACAATGGGAAAACTTTTCACATTTCCTTTTTTGGATTTATTAATTATCCATGCTGAAACATAAAAATAATTATCTAATCGATATCCAGTAATGTTCAAACTCATCCACATAGGCAAGCATATCTTGTATGAAGCTTCTGAGCTGTATTATTGGCACTATCGGAACATTTTTGTAGAATGCCGATTCTGAAGGAAAAAGCGAGATAATCAAGGGAATAAAGCATGCACTACTCCACTTTTCAATACCTATCTTTTTCAGCATGCCTAGCGAGTTCTCTGCAAGACTCTTGGTTCTTTGAACCTGTTTCTCAGCGGCTTTTCTACTTGGAAGCCCCATCCATCCCCGACGCCACTGCTTGCAATCAGCACATATCACAAAAGGCTTCTTTAAGGCGAGAAGATCAATCTCATATCTTCTCTCATCACAACTGAAACGGAAGTGCTTTTTAACTACAAAACCATTCACCTCAAACGCAAGCGTTGAGATATCCTCAAATTCTTCCCATCCAAGATATTTACAAATTCGCTCTATGTCCGCTCCAAGATCCAGTGCTTTGATGGCTATCCTTAAACGTTGTTCTGAAGTTACACTTACCCTAGATCCGCTAACGTGAATTAATCCGCTCTGTACATTACGATCCAAAACTTGACAGACAACCTCGGATGGAATCCTAACTTCTCGAATTATTTCCTTAGCATCTGCAGATCCATCCCTAGTCAAATTCAGAATTGAGATTAAAATCTCGCGTTCACTAATCATAACAGTCATCCAAATAAAGTAGCGACATTATGATTCTAAAAGGTTTCATGCCGAAAATGAAAATGTCTATGCTTTTGTATCCAAAATGCCGAGACAGTCCAAACTTATAAAAAAGAGGGTTATTCGAGGGAAATTGGAGGTGGCCGGTCGCCTACCTCCGGCTCGTATATGCTATTTGGAAATATCCAATAGCTCCTGAAGATAACCCTTTTCATTGGGGTCACCTCCAAGAGCTATTGGATATTTTCATAATAAATTATTGACTAGGTGATATATAAATTTTTTAGTTGACAATATATCAACAAAAGAAATGGTTTATAAACAAAGGCATCTAGCGGTAAACCCTCCTTAAAACGTTGAATCTCCGTTCTCTAAATGAAGCAGTCGAAAGATATTTATCATCATGGGGTCTTAAGAGAATAAAACCACAATCCATTACAAGAGATTGCTTGTGGATTTCAATAGGAGACATGCGTCGATGAGAATATCACGCACAGAAACGGATGAAGAACTGATTGTTGAACGAACTCTATACACTAGACGTTACTTGCTGGTCTTGGATAAGAAACGATGCATCAGATGCGAGATATGTCAAATTACATGTCCTAAAGAGGCGATAGAGGTAACAGTAGCCGAGCGGAATAGTGAAGAAAAATACTTGTCTATCAGTATAGACGAGGAGAAATGCTCATTCTGCGGAATATGTTCTGCGATCTGTCCGATGGGAGCCATAACTCTCAAGATCAACGAAGAAGAGACTATTCCAGTTTTAGAAAAGGAAAGTTTTCCCAAACTAATACATGAAATAAAAATAGATTATTCAAAATGCCCTATAGATTGTAATGAATGCCAAGAGGCTTGCCCATTCAATCTTATAGATATTCATAAAGACAAAAAGAAAAAAATCGTTAAGATCGACGTTGATGCAGCTCACTGTCCTGGTTGCCGACTATGCGAGCTTAAATGTCCAGAGGGAGCCATTAGCGTAAAAAAGATATTTTTCGGAGTAATCCGGATAGAAAAAGAAAAATGTCCAGAGGGATGCCATAGCTGCGTTGACGTTTGTCCAGTGCCAGATGTTCTCAAGATCGCGGATGATGGAAAAGTTGAAGTTAACGACTACTGTTGCATATATTGTGGTGCATGTAAAGTTGCATGCCCTGTGCCAGAGGCGCTGATTCTTAAGAGAACAGTTATCATGCATACTCCAGTTCAGTCAGGAGCATGGAATTCAGCTCTAGAAAAGCTAACCTCAGCTAAGGAATTATCTAAGGAGCTAGCGGCTAAAAGGATGATGAAGGCAATCGATGCTGTTAAGAGACGTGTTGGATAAATAGGAGGGTTTTGAGCATGTCCGACGATGTAAGAATAGGAGTGTTCGTCTGCCACTGCGGTTTAAATATAGCCGGCGTCGTGGATGTAGAAGCCGTAACAGAGTACGCTCGAACCCTGCCCGGAGTAGTATATGCAACTCATAATAGGTATACATGCTCAGATCCTGGGCAGGATGAGATTAGAAAGGCAATAAAAGAGCATAACTTAAATAGAGTAGTGATAGCTGCTTGTTCCCCGCGGATGCATGAGTTCACATTCCGTCGGACAATATCAGAGGCTGGACTGAATCCTTACCTTCTTGAAATGGCAAACATAAGAGAGCAGTGTTCATGGTGTCATCCCAGCATGCCTCGAGAAGCAACAGAGAAGGCTAAAGAGCTCATTAAGATGGCGGTTGCAAAAGCGAGATTGCTTAGACCTCTTGAACCGATTGAGGTGCCAGTTACAAATAAGGCAATGGTATTGGGAGGAGGAATCGCTGGGATAAGTGCTGCCCTAGACCTAGCCGACATGGGATTCAAGGTTTACTTAGTTGAGAAGAAGGAAAGCATTGGAGGGCATATGGCTCAGCTCGATAAGACCTTTCCAACGCTTGACTGTTCGATTTGCATTGAAGGGCCAAAGATGGTTGATGTAGCTAGACATCCAAACATCGAGATCATTTCATTCGCTGATGTTCTGAGCGTTGAGGGATATATTGGAAACTTCAAAGTTAGAATACGAAAGAATCCTAGATATGTCATCGAGGAGAATTGCACGGGATGCGGAGAATGCAGAGATGTATGCCCGATAGAATATCCTAATGAATGGGATATGAACATGGGTGTTCGAAAAGCAATCTCCATACCATTTGAACAAGCAGTTCCACTAGTCTATACGATAAACAGGGATTACTGCATAGAATGCTACAAGTGCGTGGAGGCTTGTGGTGAAAGACAAGCAATAGACTTCAGTCAAGAACCTGAAGAAATAGAACTCAAAGTAGGCACAATAATCGTCGCCACAGGATATGATATTTACTTGCCTGAGGAAGGAAACATTTATGGTTACGGAAAATACAGCAACGTCATCACGAGCTTAGAATTTGAACGGTTAATATTGGCTGCGGGGCCGACAGGCGGCGAAGTCATCCGAGCCTCAGATGGGAAGAGACCGAAAGTAGTTGCATTCATACTCTGTGTCGGCTCGAGGGATGTTAATAAACATCCGTACTGCTCAGGCTTCTGTTGCATGTATACATTAAAACATGCGATTCAGCTCAAGGAGCACTATGGAGATGACGTAGAGGTCTATATCTTCTACATGGATATCAGAAGCAACTTCAAAGGATATGAGGAGTTCTATACGAGAGCAAGAGAGATGGGAGTAATCTTCATACGGGGAAGAGTCTCAAAGATAATTGAGACGCCGGAGAAGAACCTTATCATACGCGCTGAAGACACCCTCCTCGGAGAGCCAATAGAGCTCGAAGCCGAGATGGTTGTCTTAGCGACGGCGGCTGTTCCCGCGAAGGGATCAGAGGAAATCTCGAGAATTCTCAATATAAACCGTGGACCTAACGGGTTCTTCATGGAGAGCCACCCGAAGTTAAAGCCAATAGATACGGCGGTGGATGGCATCTTTCTCGCTGGCGCATGCCAGGGACCAAAGGATATTCCTTACAGTGTTTCTCAAGGAAGCGGAGCTGCGGCGAGGGCTGCCACGATTCTGTCTAAACCATC
The DNA here is from genome assembly GCA_021158305.1 of Candidatus Bathyarchaeota archaeon. Taxonomy (GTDB): domain Archaea; phylum Thermoproteota; class Bathyarchaeia; order Bathyarchaeales; family DTEX01; genus B63. The sequence goes on along the minus strand of JAGGUU010000195.1, from coordinate 3 downwards.
AGT
>JAGGUU010000171.1 GCA_021158305.1 Candidatus Bathyarchaeota archaeon | reverse complement strand
GGCTTAATCTACCGGATGATGGAGCCGAAGGTGGTTATCTTGATGTTTGCGAGCGGAAAATTAGTGTGTACAGGTGCGAAGACGGAGCGTGAAGTCTATGAGGCTGTCTATAAATTAAAGAACATACTGGAGGAGAACCAGTTAATCACATATATTACTACAAAGTAGTACCAAATATCAACCCCTAACGTTATTTCTATAAAAGTACGATATCGACTCCGTAGCTCATATCTTTCTGCGAGTTAGAAGCTCCTTAGCAAGTCTTCTTGCATCTCTCGCCATGTCTGAGATTTCCTGCTCTAGATCCTTCGGTTGCTTTATCGTGGAAGTAGTTATTTCAAGCCTTGAGCTTAGGAGCGATAATTCCTCAAGAGCTCTAATGTCGCCTTGAAGCGAGAGAAAGAGTAACTTAACAAGTCTTTCCGCAATTTCTCTACCAGCTTGGTTAGGATTTAGAGCCTTTCTTACAAGCCGGCTCAAAGCGTTTCTACTCCACTCCCGTTCCAGCAAGTAGTCCAGAAGCTCCCTAGCGCGCATATATATGTCTTTTAAGGGTGCATCTACGCTTATGCTCACGGCAGATGGCTTAGACCCTGCTGGATCAATAACCCCGAAGATTATTAGATTATGCGGCTCATTTCTCAATAGATTCCATAGACTGATTAATAGATGAAGTATCAGAGCATCTGCAGGTCTAATACCGTGCCATAGACCCGAAAGCAAGTTCTGTAATTTCTGCCAAGAGCTCCTCGACCAAGCAAGTTCTAATGGAAGTACGTGAACTGAAACCCAAGTTCTTTCATCAACCCTTGCTCGCCCAACTCTGCTCAACAGGTATCCGGCCAGCATTAGGATAAAGAAGTCAGAGCTAACTTTCATCATCGAATTCATCGAGAAGCCGTCTCTAAAGAGGGGACCTCGGGTGAAGCCGTAGAGTTCTAACTTGAATATGCTCGGTAAGGAGTAGCCCCTCGCACCGATATCAAATCTCTCAAGACCTTCCTTAAGCCTGTTAATCCCTCTCGACCTGAGAACGTCGATATAGGCTTCGAGAATTTTTGCGGGATCTAGCTCGCAGCTAAGCTCAGAGCATAGCTTCATGAATATCCTCTTATCATTTCCGCTCATGGGCAACGTATCGAGCCTTAACTTCCTAAGCAGACCATCCTTTCTTCGGTTCTCAATAACCTCTTTCACGATCTCTATTCCCTCAATAATCGCTTCGAAAACGTCTCCGTTTCTCAGAACTACATACTGGCCGACTTCTTTCTTGGATGCTTCGATAATATTGAGGAAGGAGTACAGGTATAGTCTCGGCACTAGAAAGCCTTCCGGAATTCTAATCTTTAGCGTATCCGCATTTTCTTCAGACATTTCCCATTGCCCTCCTAAGCTCCTCAATTACTAGGCTACTTGAAGATCCCGACCTCTTCTCGTAGGCATCTAGGTTATCTGCCAGGATTATCGGGAACATCAGGAGGCTGTACAGCTTTAGCCACCTCCTATTATCATCAAATCTACGCCGCAGAAAAAGTTTCAATGCATACCTAACTTTTTCTAGAAGGGATTTAAACTCTAGATAATCTTTTGCGAATACTTCTTCGATTGTTAATCCGAGTATCTTTAAGGCCGGCTCTAGGTTTGAGATGCTATCACATAGTCCACCTTTAGCTATATGGAGCACGTTTCTAACGAAGTATGTGTCGGAAAGAATTTTCGGAATGCTTTCTCGGAAAGCTTGATGATGGTTTAGGATCGCCATAAGCAATAATATCTTGAGACCTTGGCTTTCCGGCGATAGGTTGTTAGACAAGATCTTGTAGCATGAGATTGCTGACAATATTTCATGATACTCGAACCCTCCGCCGTACTTCTCGACTCTTTCCTGATAATGCCTATAAGCCTTGCCTATATCGTGGATCATAGCGCCGAGCTTTAGCATAGTTTCGATTAACCCAGGCTCCGCTGTGTTCAGCCCGGCTTTCATAAGCCTTACGCCCACTATGTGAAGATAGTTTGGATTTAACTCTAAGAACTTTTCAACGATTCTTAGGCATCCGGTCATATGATCCACTAGCGGATGATTTCTAAATGCGTAAGGAGGTTTTGGCTTCATGTCCGCACAAGCCCCTCCACAGGATCTATTCTCTTTACTGCGAGTCCTTCTATGCCATGCTTGAGGAGCGAGATCGTTAAAGGCTCCTTCTTGTTTAGGAGCTTCTTAATCGAGTCCTCTCTAAGGCTTATCAATTTAAACTCTCCGATATCCTTTATGGCTTCATTGATGTATTCTCCAAGGCTACGCACGGATGCACTTCTCACGACCACGATTCCTTCAGACCCTAATATCTTTCTTGCCATATTCTCTGAAACACCAACGCTAAACTCGTAGGAGAAGCCTTTGCTGATCTCCGAGGCATCGAAGACCGCGACCAATCCAAAGGAGTCCGTGAATCCTTCTAGGTTCGTAAGAGCTTGTTTAGCATCCTCTCTACCTAAGAGAGGCTGCTCGTCAAGATCGATTAATATTCTGAGCCTTCTGGAATCTAGGAGAGACGATGGGCTTATGTGACGACTATAAACCTGCTCCATCTTCTCGAGAAGTACCTCCTCAAATTCGAGCTTTGGGAAACTGCTTCCGTTTAGCTCTTCCAGAGCGTTCATGGAGTCTTTAGTTAGCTCTCCGCTGTAAACTCCGGAGTATGGTTCATCATCCACCAGCTCTATCACGTAGATCTTTCCGCTAGCTGACTCTCTGAATCTTGCAATCCTTCCAGCTCTCTGGATGAGCCTATCGAGAGGGCACGGGTCGGTTATTAGAATATCGAAGTTCTTATCGATCCCCGCCTCAACTACTTGAGTTGCAACGACTACCTTTGCCTCATCAATATCTTTAACCCTCTGCCTTTTTACATCCTCGCGTAGCCTCCCATGCAGTAGGGTCACGCGGGTCTCTACTCCTAGATTTTGGCGGATTTTTCTGAATATCTCTACGGCTTTCTCAACCTTATTCGCCACAAACAGAACTCTCCTCCCGTGACTCTCCTTCAGGATTTTCATGACGTCGTGCTTCTCGATGACTTCGAGTGAAACCTTTACAGCTCTTCTATATTCTTCGAATGATCTATCCCTTAGCTCGCCCCATCGTAGAATGTTCTTCTCGTGAAATTCTATGCCAGCTCTCCTTAAAATCCTACTAATGGCTTCGATCAAAATCTCTGGGAGGGTTGCCGTAGAGATTACGAGAGGTACTCCGACCTCGCATAAGGCTCTAACTGCCGCTAGCGTGGATGTTAAAGATTTTAACTCCTCACTTAAACCTCCAAGACCGGATAGGAGGTGAAATTCGTCAAATACTATGGCAGAGGAATAGATGTTCGCCCTCGGGATATCGTAATGCGCGTATCCGAGTTCTATAAGCTTCCTGAACTCAGATGCCGGAACCTTGAAAAGATTCATCATGAATGTGTCTAACGTAGTTACGATGATCCCCCTACCGCAATAGAAAGGCGTCATCGGGGATCCCATGTACTGCTTATACACCCCAATTTCTGCAAGACCAATCTTTTGCAGGTTTTCTCTCAACCTGAACTCCACGTCATCAACTATAGATCTCATCGGGAGGACGTGGATTACTCTAAGCCAGCCAGCACCGCTTTCACGGCACGCTAACCCCATACTTAGAGTTATTGAAGTCTTACCATAGCCTGTCGGAAGCTTAACGATCAATGGATTGACTCCTTCGTCTAGCCTTCTCAAAGCTTCTTCTATCAGCCTGCGAGGAATCCACCCCAAGGCCTCGCAAGCATTCCTATATAATTGGAGCACGCTAACCCCATTCATAGCCTTCAGCCCCAGGAGGTGGAAAGACTATGATAACGTCCTCATCTAGCTTGGCATAAGCCTCAGCATCAACAACTATCTCAGAAGATTTTATCGGATTCCTAGAACCGGGGATTAGATACTCTTCAAAGACCGGCTGATCATATCGTCCCCAACCCCTTCTCCAGAAAACCTCGGTATAGGATTGTCCTTCAAGAACGCTTCCGGCCCTCGATGGGAAATAGAACCTGGTCCTCACCTTTCCCCTACCGACCTCCGACTCATCCAGCTTAACGTAAGATACTCTCCTAACGGTAACAAGCGACTCCTTACTGCCTATCCTACTAATATTCCATCCAGCCTCCACAAGAATCGGAATAGGGTCGCCGTCTATCCTCTCCTCAAGTTTCGAGTAATCGAATAGATAAGCTACATCAACTAGACCAGAGGGATAATATACTTTCCCGCAGTAGATCGCTCCAGACCTATATTTTGGCAGATATCTCCTCGGCATCCTTCCTTCGTAAACCCTTTCCGGGATCTTCTGTTGAAAGAGTAGGGTTACATACCTGTTTAAGTCATCTATCATAAACGCTTTTCCATTCTTTGGGAGGGCTGCCGACGCAGTGATTAGGGCATCATCCAGAATTGAGGCTGGGCTTCTAAAATCGATTCTACTTCTTCTCTTCATCTTTATCTCTAGTGAGAGAATCTCTCCAGAGATCTTTTTACCGCTCGGATCTTTGAGAAGCCCCTCCCTAGCCAAGTAGCTTGCTAAGGCTCCTAGAAGAGTTGTTGGTGGCGGTAGCGGAAGAGTAGCTTGAAGCTTACTTGAGAAGGGTGTCCTTATCCAATAGCCCCAATGATATTCCGCTTTAACGGTTAATCCCAGAATCATCTTCATCGCTTTTCTTCAAGCACTTCAACTATTCTTTTAGCGAAGGCTTCGGGGGTTTTCGTAACCTCTATGCCTTCTACGCCTTCCGCAGCCCCTTCCCTATCTAAGGTTATGAGCCTCAGCTCAGGTTTACTCCCTCTAATCTTCTCCATCAGATTCACATACTCTCTAGTCCTCTCAACCGTATCCTTAATGAAGTCTCTCGAGTTCCCAGGGGATGCTAGGAAGATTTTATCGCTTGAGCATGCCGCTATAGCTGATAGGTATTCCATGTTTGGCATGAATCTGCTCTTCTTAGCTCCGAAGGGAAGGAGCGTTATAAATGAAGCTAAGGCTGATATCGCCGCCCTAGTCCTAGCCTCCTTTTGATCCATTAGCCTCTTTTCATCAGTCTCGCTTCTATCCCCGAACGCCGTTAGAGGTGTTGCGATATCCTTGAATGACATCGTGAAGGTGAAAGTATAGATTGCTGATCCGACCTCGACGTTATACGGTATCTGATAACTCTTCATAGATGATGGGGCGTGCCTAACGTGGAATTGCGCCTCGAGAGCTGTTGCTCGAATATCTTGTAGTGCTGGGATCATATATCCAACCTGGAACAGGGAGGTTCTCTTGACGGGGTATTCGCCAGCATAGAGGAATCCTCCAATATCGCATACTACGTCTTTTAAGAGTATCTGCGTCTCCGTTTTCCTTATCTGGGCCTCGCTTTTCGGAATATCTATCCCATATTTCTTGAGGAGTTCATCGTCAGCGAACTTGAGAAATTCTCCTCTCTGGCTTTCCTCGGTTAGGGGGAGGTTAAGCCTCTCAGCCTCCTCCACAAGGCTCATCTGGTAAGCGTGTGCTAGCGCTTCTCCTGAGATCGCTGGAACGAACCTTATAGCGTAACCATTTTCCGCTGGGACTACTATCGGAGCGGTTCTATGCCTGACTAGATTACCGACTGACTCGACACTGTTAAGACTTTCGAGATTCATTAGAAGCCGGAAGGAGATGCTTAGGAACATTATGCCCCCTCCCTTCTAGACCTAGGTTCCTGCGATATCGCTGAAGCTATTAGTTGCATAGCATAACTTGCAACAGCTCTAGCCACGGTTATATCCTTACTAGACTCCTCTAAAAACTCTCTTAGAATTGCTTCGTTCGGAAGAGAGCCCTTAATCGCGTATGGTTTAGGCTCATCCTTCCTTTTTATGAGGATTGAGTCTTCTGAAGGCTTTATCCACTCCTCTCCGCCGCTCTTCGCAGCTCTCAGAGCGCTCTCTAAGATTCTTCCATTCTCGTAGATCGCCCTTATCACGCTCTCTGGTCCCAGGGCGTTCGCTATTCTGTCGATTATTGAGTAGCTCTCTGTATAGACTCCAACCGATGCAAGGGCGACAGCAACCTCGCGATACCTCCTGAGGTTAAGGCTCACGCTCATGCACCTCATATTTTTTATTCACAGAGGCTGATATAAGTTTTATCTGAATGTAGAAAAAGTTTCTCAGAGACCGGAAACTTAATATCGATGATTCCGCATAGGTGAGGCGGATGATCCTAATCACCACCCTAGGCTTCGATGAGAAGTTCGCACTAAGAGCGATCCTCCGCCGGGGGCTAAAGGCTGGCGATAGGATAATAGTTGTGGTGCCGGAGAAAGATGATCCAAGAGCTGAGAAGGCTTTCTCAACCCTCCAGCAGATTGTCTGTAGGTCTATGCCAGAGGTCTCGATCGAGAAGCTTCGCATACCCTCCCAGGACTTCTCGAAGGCGGTTTCATTCTTGAGGAAACTGGCTTTGGATGTTCTCCGAAGTGGCGAGAAAATAGTCTTAAACGTAAGCGGGGGGCAGAGGATCATTATACTTGAGCTACTGGCAGCCTTCCTGAGTGTCGGCGCCTATGAAGCCGAGCTGGAGGTGGAGAGCGAAGATTCTTCAACTATCGCAGTACTCCCGCTTAGAATAATGGCGAAAATAGGTCTGGATCGTGAGGATACTATGATCCTCGAAGCGCTCGCGCAATCTTCGAAAAAGTTTAGTGACATCTGCTCAACCCTAAGCATGAGTAGATCGTCGGTATGGAGAAGGCTGAAAAAACTGGTCGAGTTAGGTCTAGTCGAGAAGGTTGAGAAAAGATACAAGCTTACGGAGCTAGGATATAGTAGAATAGATCAAGGTAGCCCACCAAGTAATAATACTGAGAACAAGCCACCCTAAACCTCTGGCCTCGTTTGTAGAGGTTTTCGCATGACTTTCCGAGTAATGTAAGCGGCTGAGGACGCTATAATTGCTAGCGCTATGCTGTATGGGGAGATCAATGTCTTAAGCTGTGTCGTGCCTATCTTGGCCTGTGATCCGCCTATCTGGCTTGCCTCTTTCAATTCTCTTTTTGAGATTCCTCCGAAGGTGAATAAGCCGACTAATGCCTTATCCATTTCCTCTTTCAATTCTCTTTTTGAGATTCGTTTGTTTTTCGGGCTGAGAAATCGGATAAAATACGCTTAACTTTCAATTCTCTTTTTGAGATTCGACTCCTCCTCCACAAGATTTCTGGTATAACTTTGATTTCTTTCAATTCTCTTTTTGAGATTCAGTAGAGGCTGGTGTCATAAACGGCACTCTAGTAGTTTCAACCTTTCAATTCTCTTTTTGAGATTCTGGTCTGCTATATGGCTTCTTGGTCTTCGGAGAAACAAACACTTTCAATTCTCTTTTTGAGATTCCATCGGTGAAGCCTTCATAGAATTGCGTAAAAGCTTCAGGGACTTTCAATTCTCTTTTTGAGATTCGGGCTTTAGAAGATGCACCTATACTCAGATGCGGGGAGAATACTTTCAATTCTCTTTTTGAGATTCAGCGAGACAGCTTAGTAGCTAAAGATCCCAAGCTTGCTAACTTTCAATTCTCTTTTTGAGATTCAAGAGAGACTTAAACAGCTTGAAGAATATCTTAACCGATTAAACTTTCAATTCTCTTTTTGAGATTCGTATGTAAATGATGTTCCAATCACATTACCTTCAGAATCATCTTTCAATTCTCTTTTTGAGATTCTGACGCGTCTAGCGTGGACTTGAACTTCTGCCTCTCTACCACTTTCAATTCTCTTTTTGAGATTCACGTTTTTGACTTTTGGGAGATGGGTTGGGAAGAATTTTGCTTTCAATTCTCTTTTTGAGATTCCAGATCGCTATCGCCGTTAGAAGGCATGGAAGGCTTAGCATCTTTCAATTCTCTTTTTGAGATTCGTTATGTGCGGATAGTAGATGCACTAGGTCTAGGACTTCATTCTTTCAATTCTCTTTTTGAGATTCTCTTCACCTCTATCTTCGGATGCTTGTAGAGGATTTTATCTTTCAATTCTCTTTTTGAGATTCAGGGCTGGCCTCTCGAAGCCGAGGAAGAGGAAACCAGGGAAGCCTCTTTCAATTCTCTTTTTGAGATTCTTTGCTGATACCGCATAATCTCTTGAGGCGGCGGATGCTACAACTCCTTTCAATTCTCTTTTTGAGATTCTCTTATCTTATCCGCGACATCTGAGTCATAAACATATCCAACTTTCAATTCTCTTTTTGAGATTCCGTTCTATTTTTCCCGTTTCCAGGTCCTAATTCGGGCATTCCGATTTAGGAGGAGTACGTGCCCTATCTAGGGATTCGCTTAAAAACATGTACCACTTCTTAATAAACCATATCTTCTAGGGTGGATAGCAGAACCTCCTATACCAACAGCTTCCACACATTCTCTTAGGTCTGAATTCTGGGATGACGCCTCCCTCCAACACCTTCCAGATCTCTCCTATGATCTTGATTAGATGAGATCTTAGCTGGGCTGTGAACCTTCTCTCAAACCACTTCCTCTCCTTCTTATAGAATATTATGAGCTTGTATGCTGGTTGCTTGAACTCCTCCTCGGCCATGAGAGCATAGGCGGCGGTCTGATATAAGTGGTCTTTGAAGAGCTTTGGAGATCCTCCATACTTTATCTCCAAAACATTCATCTTACGGTTTATCCAGAAGATCGTGTCGGCCACTCCATGGATCCTATATTTCTTGCTGGTGAGAGGCTTGGCGAAGACCATCCTATCGACCTTTAACCTCCTATCCCTCAGTAGAGTCTTTCTTTCCATCCACCTCCCCTTATCCCTCATATACTCCGAGGTTCCCTCGAGCATTAGCTCGGTCTTAGGCTCAATGATCCCCTTGACATACTTATTGTAGAATAGGGTTGGGCAGAAGAGGTAGTCCTTTATGTGGGTTGGGGTTATGTAGAATTCTTCCAAGAATGGTCACCCTAGAGGAACATCAAGCCCTCCTCCTCAGATCCCACAGGCTCTCCGATAACCTCCCTCAACCTCATATCGGCCTCGCATATCAGAAATATCTGAATATTTCCGGAGCTGTTTCCCAAGATCTTCTGAAGCCTATGCTTCAAGCTCTTCCTCCGCTGAGAGTCTATCCTCCCGAGGAAGGCGCTCTTCTGAATCCTAACCAAGCCAGCCTCCATACATGCTTCAGCAACCCTCATCCTCACGTCATCATCCGTTATATCATAGATGACAAGCGTATACATCCTCAGATCACGTTATATGGCTGATAGGTGGGTGAGAAGCCTAGAAGGTATTTCGCCAACCGCTTGGGCTGGAGATGTATATGACCCTTAATCGGTATATTCCTATTGAGGAAAGTTGCCCTCCTATCGAGTTCCTCGAAGAAGATCTTCAGCAGAGTCCTCCTAAAATCATCCGTCAACCTCTTTTCCTCGCTAACAACATTATCAACATCCACCTTATGTCTCGTGAAGTATGCTATCAAAGGCTTATCGACAACCGGCTGCCTGAACTCCTCCATCAAGTCCATGACTAAGCTCGGCCTCCTATTATTGTCCTCGTGGAGGTATCCTATGAATGGGTCTAGGCCTGAGAGTTCGACGGAGAACCAGACCTGGGTCATCAGCAGGGAATATAGGTAGTTTAATGAGAGGTTGAATGGGTCATCTGGATTATCATATCTAGTTTTCCTGCCATCGAATTCGAGGTTCTCTGGGAGTATGCTCGATATCGACTTCCAATAATGTCTGGCTGTCTCAGCCTCCTTAGCCATGAGCCAGCTACGAGACAAATCGTCGACTGACATGATCTCGACGTAAAGTTTTCTAATATCCTCAATTGATTTTGAAAGCTCACTCACAACTTCTGAACCGGTTCTCATCCTACTCTTGTACAATCTCTTTAATAGTCTCATCTGATTGCCGACCTTATTCAAAACTATGATCTTGGCAAGCTCGATGCCCCTTCCATCCAGCTGAGCCTTAACCTGCTCCTTTTTCAATGCGACTGGAAATCTAAGCTTCATGGGTTGGAGTTTTCCAACGGGTCTATCCCTAGATAGGAAGACCACTTGTACACCATGCTTAAGCAATAGGTTTATCGCATCCCCGCTTAAGCTCACCCCCCTCGCGTTGACTATTATCGTCGAGAGGTTTCCGACGCTTATCTCCTTCTTACCACCATCACTTCTATGTATGACGATCATCCCGCCCTTCTTCCCTATCTTGTATCCATGGCCCGATAGGATGAGCCTCACTACCATGACCCTCACCTATTGCATAGATCATAGTAGATGCAGTAGCTTGGGCAGTTCGCCGGCTTCCTAGGATCAACTCCATTATGGATCACGTTGAACGCCTCATCCCTGAGCTCCAGAAACTCCCTCCTAAGCTCATCTCCTATGAAGTAGGTGATGTTCCTAACCTTCACAAACCTCCCATCACTCCACAGATATGAGACTATCCCATAATCTATCGGTATCTCCAGATCAGACTCTATCGCAAGGGCGTAGCCCGCCAGGACATACTTATGGAATGGCCTCACATCCCCAGTCTTTATCTCGACCACGATCCTCCTCTCGGTAAATAGATCGACTCTAAGTTCCTGTGAGAGTCCTAGGAGGCGGCCGTTGACGAGTCTCTCAACATCCATCGGAACCGCCTTCGCCAACACGCTCTCCAATTCAGGTCTCCTAATCTCTGATAGAATTCTATCGAGCCTCGCGGAAGCCTGCAGGGTCAGGAAGCTATATAATGCCTCCGCCTCCCTCCTAAGCCCCTCCATCTCCTGTTCATTCAGGTATCTCGAAGCCGCATACTTCTTGAATATCGACTCCAGTATCTCATCCCTCCTCCCCAATAATTCGTGGAATAGCTCCGCCCCAGAACACAAACTCTTCAGATAAAGGGTTGACTTCACCTCCTGGACGGTCTTCGATGAGATCGCGTGATAGATCCAACCCCTCACGGTTTTATAGGTGTATGGGGCGGGTCTCCCCAAGACTCTCCTCAGATAGATGTCCCTATAGGTTGGGCAGTAGCGGTTCGCAACCTCCGAGACTCCAAGATACACTCCCTCCAACGGCGGTGAGAGAACGTCATTAGACCAGTTCCAGCCCCTAAGCTCATCGCTCACACCGCCGTAGATAGATCTAAGCTGCCTAAGAGCCCTGTCGAGCTCAAGGGGATCCGCAAAGAACACGGGTAATCCCCCCGATAACCTTCCCAGGATATGTTATAAAAAGTTCGCAGATGAGACGTTAGAAGTCTCGATGGAAGATTTATTAAGAAGTGGTACATGTTTTTAAGCGAATCCCTAGATAGGGCATGTACCCACTACCCTAAATGAGAATCCCCCAATCGGGGCTTAGAGGCTGGAAAAACAACACGGAATCTCAAAAAGAGAATTGAAAGAAGTAGATGTAAAGGTAGGAGTGGTGAAAATGATTAGGCCAGGAATCTCAAAAAGAGAATTGAAAGAAAACTATTTGATCATCCTCTTTCAACCTGATCTCCTGCCCGAGAATCTCAAAAAGAGAATTGAAAGCTAAGCCCTAGAAATGTGGAAAATCCAAGAATTGATAGCATGAATCTCAAAAAGAGAATTGAAAGCCTGGTAGAACTGTTATAATCACTCCACCAACTTAGTGAGGTGAATCTCAAAAAGAGAATTGAAAGATCCTTCTTCCCATCACATCTTCACCTCCACCACAGCCATTTTCTTGAATCTCAAAAAGAGAATTGAAAGTTTCCACGATGTCCGACTTCAGGATCGCATAGACATCCGAGAATCTCAAAAAGAGAATTGAAAGTAGATAGCTCGTCGATCTCGTCTTGAAGCTTCCTGATCTTCGGCGAATCTCAAAAAGAGAATTGAAAGACTCTTAGGCAATCTATGCTCATGTTTGATAAAGTTCTCAGAATCTCAAAAAGAGAATTGAAAGTCCTGAACACGCCTTCCTCCTCAATATCGAGGGATCGATAGGAATCTCAAAAAGAGAATTGAAAGTACATGACAGCCCTACCGCCAACTTGGATAGCTGCATCAAGAATCTCAAAAAGAGAATTGAAAGTGATTCAGGATAGACTTCTAGCAGATATTCTACTCGATCTTGAATCTCAAAAAGAGAATTGAAAGTCCATAGAATCTAGGCAGTGAAGATGCGTATGCCTTTGGCGAATCTCAAAAAGAGAATTGAAAGATTCAGTTCTCTTATGAGGTTAAAGCTTGTGATCGCCTCTCGAATCTCAAAAAGAGAATTGAAAGAGTAATTGTATTCATATTATGTTTGCTTTAAGTCAACATGAATCTCAAAAAGAGAATTGAAAGTAGGATATGGATTGTTTGATCCTAGTCAGTTTCTTCATCAGAATCTCAAAAAGAGAATTGAAAGATTTTAAGCCACAAAACTAATTCGTCCATGACAGGTGACATGAATCTCAAAAAGAGAATTGAAAGTATTCATGGCTTGAGTGATTAGATTATATGCTACGTGAAGAATCTCAAAAAGAGAATTGAAAGTGCGATCCATCTGAAGCTGAAACGGTTACTTCGGTGCTTGACGAATCTCAAAAAGAGAATTAAAAGAGCGTGCATGTAACCGACCTCGACACCGTTCATGTTGGCGGCCCCCTAAAATCCATAGAAGATTTATCATCAACCCCGATCTCATCCTCTTTTGGGATTAAGGCTTGCCGATAGACATAATCGGAATCCTATTAGAGTCAAGTTCGAATTTCGATCCAAGATACTCAACAGGATTCCACCTAAGAGGATTATTCTATAGAGTCTTGAGATCCTATGATCCCGGGTTTTCAAGCTGGCTCCATGGGTTCAGGGGTTTAGCTCCATTCTCGATATCCCAACTGATGAAGGTCTACCCAGGAGTATATTTCCTCAGGATAACATCCTATCTGACAAAGCTCAGCGACGCCTTAATCAAGGCATTCAGCAAGGCTGGACGGATCGAGCTACTTGACAACGGTTTCCAGGTCGTCGAGATCTCCTATAAGAGGCTCGACCTAGAGAGGCTCATAAGAGACTCGAAACCCTATACAAGATATGAACTCGAGTTCCTCAGCCCAACATGCTTCAGGAGACCATGCCCATATATCCCACACCACCTCCTCGGATTTATAGCCAGGATAATGAAGCTTATGAAGAGGCCCAGATCACACTATAGGTTCCACCCGCTTCCAGACCCTATCCTGATGCTCAGAAGTCTGAGGAGGCAGTGGGAGCAATACGCCGGTCTAAGCCTGAGGGTTAAGGGATTCACCAGATGGCTCGAGGAGGGAGGCGTAGCCATAGCCGGGGTGAACGAGCTTAAAACTCATAGATTCGTCAACAGGGCCAGAAACAGGTTCTTCGTCGGATTCACGGGGAAGGTAAGGCTCAGCCTCCCAAAGGACATCTTCAGGGAAGATGCCGCAAAAGCGGTAAACTTACTCCTCCGAGTGGGAGAAGAAACTCAGGTAGGGGTCAATAGAACCGCAGGCTTCGGAATGTATAAAATTACAAAGAGCTTCCTAGTCCAGACAAGTGAGGATTTGTAGCGCAGATAAAGACATGTTTAATGAGATCTTTGTGTATAAAAGTCGGTTATTAACAGATCTCGGCGCGAAAAATTTAGAAAAAGAAAAATATATTAAAATT
>JAGGUU010000046.1 GCA_021158305.1 Candidatus Bathyarchaeota archaeon | reverse complement strand
TTTATGTCCATAGGGGACGCCGTAACCGGCCTCTTGAGAAACATGATATTCAAGAGAAGGACGAAGTCTTGGTGGGGCAACTTTGCTATGGCAATAACGATCACCCCGATAGGCTTCGCAATCTTGGGGACCACTGGAGCTGTAGCGGCTCTAATCTGCAGCTTCGTAGAACACTATGAGTTCGGGGTGATAGATGATAATATAACTGTCCCATTAACCGCGCTGGTGCTCCTCATATTCCTGACCCCGATCTTTGCATTTTAGGTTCAAGAGAAGATCCTCCTGAATCTCGTGCTTCCGGTTACGTATGCCGCTGCCGCCGAGATAACTGAAGTATAGATTATCACCTGCGCGATGAGTTGCTCAGCTATCCCAGAGAGACTTAGATTATAGGTTGTTAGGATGCTTGCTAGAACTGCGGCTGACAGGCCCCTAGCGCATAAGAAGCTCATAGAGAACCTATCTATCTCAGATGCGTCCGTCCTAAAGCAGATTATGGTCGTTGAGATCGCTCTCGCGAATATCAGAAGTGCTGTTAGGAAGAATCCGATAAGGCACATCGTTAGGTTGGGGGCGTAGAATATCATCCCGAGGAAGGCGAAGAAGTAGGTTCGCATCAAGAAAGATAACTGAGCATAAAATCTCTTAGAATACCATCCAAGCGAAAGTGGTCGGCTTCCTGACCCTGCTTCAGCTTCCCTCACCCCCGGCTCATGAGAGCCTTTGAGAGCTGCACCCCACGATGAAAGGAGGGTGATGTTCCTTAGGGCGATCCCTGATATGAAGGCTGTCAACGCTCCACTTCCTCCAACCTGCTCGGAGGCGGCATATACGAAGATCAATAGCCCGAGAATCAGAATATCTCCGTATACGCGCCCATGTATGCTTGGAATGAGCTTGGCTACTAGAAAAGCTGCAGCTACTCCCACTATTGCGCTTATCACAAGAGCTCCAATAATCTCCCTTGAGATCATCTCAGGGGTTATAGCCGATCCTGGGAGAGCAATAAGCCTTAGCAGCAGCATGGCTACCACGATCACCAAACCATCTGTTAAAACCGACTCGAATGTTAGCATGTTCCTTGCGAAACTGCTTACCTTCATCCTTGAAACAAGCGGGATTATTACAGCGGAGCTCGTCCCCCCAACTGTCACCCCCAGCAAGGCGGCTTCAAGAGGGCTCAAATTAAGAATTATCATCAGGGCGATAGCAGTGAATAATGTTGAAAAAGAGATCGTGAAGAAAGCATATAGGAGGGCTCTTGGAGCCTCAGAAAGCCCCCTAGAACTAGGGAAGCTTATCCCCGCTTCAAAGAGCACTATTGCTAAGGTTAAGGCGGCAAAATAGGGTGCAAGAGTTATCAAGGGTTCTCTCGGAAGGATTTGCAGGATTGGGCCGAAGAGGGCTCCAAGGAAGATGAGAACCAAAATAGCGGGTATTCCGAATTTATCATGAACCATGTCGGCTATGAAACCGATGATTAATATCCCAGCTCCGATTAGAAGAGCTACAGAGGGGTCCAAGAAAGCTCTCTAGTCATGCGGTCGCCCCGCCTAATTAAACTTCTCCCTAATCATTTCTGGAAAGCTTACTAGGTTATATGACCGTCGAATTCAGAGAAATAGTTGTACGCGGCGGGAGGGATTTTGAACCCTCGAGGCCCAAACGGGCCGCAGGCTTTCCAGAAGCTCTCCAGGCCTGCCCCATTATTTGTTTTTATTGAGGTATAAATACATCTCTCTATCTCTAAGCAGTTGGTTAAGCCGGGGTCCCATAGCCTGGTAGTGGGTCGGCCTGGAGTTAGAACTAGAAAGCCGATGCCCCTCACGGGGCGCGTGGGTTCAAATCCCACCCCCGGCGTAATAACGTTAATTGTTCTCTGTCTCTTCACTCGCCCCCACAAAGGGAGAATTTTCTCGTCTATTTGCATGGAATCTGTATCTCGCAGAAAGTTCTCACGATATATCTTCCGCTTACATTACCTTGTTCTCATAATATATCGGAGCAAACTTTAGTCACTCTAACTTCTCCTTCGGAATCCTCGGTCTCTCTTCAACCACCTCTTCTATCTCAATGAATTAGTCTAGGAGGGGTTGGTTTCTCACTGCTCCTTACCTCTCCATACGTAGATGTCATTAACGAGTATCTCTCTGAGCTTCCAGTCTTCGTTGAAGACAAGCTTGACTATCGCCGTCCTGCCATCCGATACCTTGATACCTCTAACCTCTTCGTCTATGACCGCCTTACACTCCTCGCCGAATCTCACGACCGCCATCTTACAATTCTTGCCGAATCTGACGACTACCATCGCCTATCGCCCCTCTTCATCTATCAAGCTCAACCTCTTTGACCAGACGCCTGATCCTCACGAGCCTAGCCTTATCCATGTCTGGAATATTGCCTATGATCGCATACTTCACGTCCTTAGCCCTCATCTCTTACCTCAGTAAGGTCTTTATGCTCCGCCTCAGGCTCTACGCAGGTTATCCTCGGATCATCTGGGTCTCCGAGATCGATGACAAGTATTCCGTCCTTAAGCTCTCTCGATCCACAGCCCCCCTCTTTAACGGGTATATTCAATAGTCCATCCGCTCCCTTCTCCGAGACCATTATCTCCATCCAACTCCTCTCCTCAAGATTCGGAATGGATAGCTTCTTCCTTATCTCCCTCACATACTCCTTGGAGAGCTTATCCTCATAGAAGCCATTTACATGAAACCTCAAACGAACCAGAGGTATATCTTCACCTTCTCATCCACTTCATAGGGTGTAAAGTCTAAGACGAGTTGCCTGGCGTAATCTGCGTATTGTAGGATTTTCAGAGAATCGCTCTTGTACCCGTTTTGATAATATACGATAAAGTGCTCGTCTTAGACTCTCAGCCAATCCGCCTCTGCGGAGAATACTGGCAGGATAGAGGTCAAAGCAAACACATTGAGCAAGGCTAGCAGAAGGATCAGCTTACATATGCAGCTTTCTTTCATTACATGACCTTGAGATGAGGACGAGTATTATAAGAATCGTTTCACCTTTCTGCAAAAAGTGATTGTCAGTTGACTTATGATTTTCTTTATTCGACGTTGCCCGTTTCCAAATCAAGTTTAGGGGTCAATCGTGCTAACCGGAGAAGTCTCCAAGAAGAGGTGGGTTTTAGGTCAGCCACTCCTTAAGAGTTGGAAAGTCTCATGCGTGAGACTTTTCTCTTTTATATATTTTTCTTGAACTCTTAAATTCATCCCTGAGGAATGGCGGGCTTAAAGGGGATTCTTTCGACAGGTCTTGTAAAGGCTCAGAAAAAGTGGAATAGATCATGCAAGATAATTTTGTATGATTTGGATTTAAACAATTCATAGTAAAACCTCATTAAGATGAAGACCTTTTCAGGATGCTTATAACTACAATGTGGAAAGGGTTAGGGGATGTTGTATTCATTATTTGACGCCAGACGGACGGATAATTCCGTTCTGTGCCTTTAATGTTTTGCCGCATTTATGCCGCGATAAAGTTCAAAAACAATTTGGAATTCCAATAGAAGAGTGGGAAAGAAAAACACGTCGCAAAATATCAGACGATCTCTATAGACGGGTAGAGCCTACTAACGAATAAGCTCTTCAACATTTTTCTTTCTTCTCGAATTCCGCTTCAGACTTAGCAACCAGGGGGCTTCTCTGCAAAGGGTTTCTCTATCCTCTTTACCCCCAGACTTAATCTTTTACCAGAAGTTTTTGCTAAAGTTCTCTAAATACAAGACCCGTTTGTAAAGCTTTATATATAAATCTCCGAAACTTCAAATCTGACTTATAAAACTAATGATTTCATAAACTTATAATTAATTAAAGTAAAAAAATATAACGAAAAACGAAGAACTATTTTTTGATGAAAAATGGGTGAGGAGAAACTTATTTTCGAAGGAGATCTCTCCCTTTTGAAAGATAAAACGGTCGCGGTAATCGGATATGGTAACCAGGGACGGGCTCAAGGAAAAGTCTTGAGAAGCAATGGCGTTAACGTTATCGTCGGGAACGTTAGGGATCCTTATTGGGATCAGGCAGTAAAGGATGGCTTCGAGGTTTACGAGATAGATGAGGCGGCTAAAAGGGCTGATGTAGCTCTTCTTCTAGTTCCTGATGAAGTTGCCCCCGATGTATATTACAAGAAGGTTGAGCCCGAGATAAAAGATAAGGAACACTTCATCCTAGACTTCGCAAGCGGATACAACATCACATATGGATTCATAAAGCCTCAGCCAAATACCGACGTAATTTTAGTCGCCCCGAGGATGATCGGTAAAGGCATACTAGATCTACATGAACAGAAGAGGGGGTACCCGGTCTTACTCGGCGTTGCACAGGATTCTTCTGGGAAGGCTTGGGATTACGCTAAGGCCTTAGCCAAGGGAATAGGAGCGATAGGTCTACCTGGAGGGGTGGCGGTAAAGTCTTCCTTTGACGAAGAAACATTACTAGATTTACTCACTGAGCATACTTGGGGCCCGATGCTGGTCGCCACGATGCTGGCTTACTTTGACGTAGTTACCGAAGAATATGGAGTATCGCCGGAAGCAGCCATTCTAGAGCTTTATGCTTCTGGAGAATTATCCGAAGTTGCGAAGGCGATGGCTGATGTGGGATTATTCGAGCAGATGAAGTTCCATTCAAGGACGAGTCAATATGGTCATTTGACTAGATCGCGAAAGTATTATAACATGGTTAAGGATGTCGTGAGAGAGGCGGCTGCCCATATTTGGAATGGAGAGTTCGCTAGAGAGTGGTCTCTTGATCAAGCGTTCGGCCGCGTGGTATTTGAAAGGCTGTGGAAGATAGTGACCAGCAGCAAACTAGCTAAAGCTGAAGATAAACTGTACAGACTATTGGGGAGGCGATAAGCCACGACGTTGACGGATAAAGAATACGAAGGAGAGGCAGACATACCAGAGCCATTTAAACTCAAAAGCTGGAGAGACTACATACGCTTTCTCTTGGGTCCCGGTATAATCGCTTTGGGTCTAGGCATCGGCACAGGGGAGGTCATATCCGGCCCCTTCATGGTGGTCCTGCTTGGTCCAGCGCTCCTATGGATCGCTACACTATCTATATTCTTTCAAACTGTTACGTCAATAGCATCCTCAAAATACACAATATTAACTGGGGAGCCGGTACAATTAGGGATAAACAGGCTCTGGATTGGAAAGAAAACATGGACTATTCTTTGGGTGATTATGAGAAGTATTCAGCTGATGTGGCCTTATTACCCAGCGTTGGTTGGATCGACCTTAGCCGCAATGATTATCGGAGGCATTCCAGGAGTTGAGTATAGAACGCTCTGGGCCATACTTTCCGTAGTAGGTCTTATCATCAGCGCGGCACCGCTCCTACTTGGAGGAAAAGTGCTAAACGTGCTCAGCCGGATGTTCTTCATCCTCCACTTCTGCATCTTCATACCCATGTTCGCCATACTAGCGGTTCTCTACGTTCCAGGAGAAATTTGGCTAGAAACCCTCAAAGGTTTCTTTACTTTCGGATACATTCCTAAAGGAGCGGATTGGCTCGCGATGGCAGCTGTGGCCGGATATGCGGGGTTGAGCGCTTATGCTGGGTTATCTATTTCCATGTATTATAGAGACGCTGAATGGGGCATGGCCAAGAAAGTGGGATTCATCCCAAGCCTTATAGGTGGAAGGAAGGTAGCTTTCTTGGTGAGAGGATTCAAGCCGAAAGCAGATCCCGAAAACGTACGTAGGGCCAAAACTTGGTATAAGTATCTTCACATAGAACTATGGCCGATATTCTTTGTAGGAAGTCTCATAACTATGTGGTTCCCTTGCATGCTGTATTACAGGTTCGTACCCGCTGAGCTAGCAACTAAGCCAGGCTTCGGCTTCGCCGCATTATTAGCCGATAGGATGAAGGTCGTGCTTCCAATCGCTTGGTGGGTGATGTTAATCGCCTTGTTCCTTGTGTTTTGGCCTGATGGAACAGGAGTGATAGACGGTCTGCTCAGAGAGTTTGCTAACATAATATGGAATGCTTTCCCTGGATTGTATAAGAGGTTCAAGGGAGATGTTAGACCGATATATTATGGAATAATGGGAATATTCACTGCGATCTGGCTGATAATGATCGCCATAGGAACCCGCCCGCTCGTAATGGCCTTACTTGCAGGAACCTTCGCCAACCTGAGCGGAGTACTTTACGCGATTGGACTATTAGGAGTCAATTACGTACTTCTTCCTAAAGAGTATAGATTCTCAACTTTCGAGGTCATCGTCATCTGCGCTGCCATAGTGTTTTACGGATTCTTCTTCGTCAACTTCATACTGCATCAGTACTTCGGCATGGGATTCTAGCAGACACACCCCAAAACATCCACATTTTATTTTATTCCCAAAATATCGGACAAAAATTAGTGATGCTTTAAATCTTCAATCCAACTAAAGCTGAGAAAAGGCACAAAATTTCCTAACACCCATTTTCGGACGCAGCAAGTATCTTATTTTAAGGATGCATTTCTCGGTTTCCCAGATATCATGGAGCTACCGGATTCGTGCTTGGGATGGAAGCCGAGGTTTATCTCGCTGGCAGCCTGACATAGGCGTAGCACATTCCGGCTAATTTGCCGCAGATATTAACCGACTTAATCATTATCGTGTCATTTCTCTATTCCTGTCTGCTCGCTTTGCACATCGACTTCATGAGAGTTTTTTGAGTTCCCTCAATTAAAGATTATCTGAACATAATGACTATCGCATCCATATCTGGTT
>JAGGUU010000006.1 GCA_021158305.1 Candidatus Bathyarchaeota archaeon | reverse complement strand
GAAGATTCTCTCATGCGATGTCGCCGTGTCTCTTATCTTGTCTATCGCTGACAGAGCAGTATTAACCGCCGTGTCAAATCCTATAGTTGTATCCGTTCCCGAGACATCATTATCTATTGTCGCTGGAATGCCAATTATGGGAATTCCGCTTGCTTCATAAAGTTTGCTGGCTCCCCTAAAGGTTCCGTCTCCCCCAATCGCTACAAGTCCGTCTATTCTATGCTTCTTCAATTTTTCAGCGGCTTTCTCTATCCCTTCCTGCGTTTTCATCTTTTCGCATCTTCGAGTCTTAAGAATTGTTCCTCCCAGATTTATTATTCCGCTAACGGATCGGGCCTTTAGAGGACGAGCTAATCCTTCAATGAGTCCTGCATATCCCCTCTCGAAGCCTATAACTTCTAAGCCATTATGAATAGCTGACCGGACTACTGCACGTATCGCTGCATTCATTCCAGGAGCATCCCCTCCAGCGGTGACTACTCCTATTCTATTCACGGCCATCTACATCACGAACCCGTCACAATCTTTTTCGTTAAGTAATTATCTCTTTCCTTACAAGATTTATTCTTAAATCTCATAGAATCTGGTGATGAAGGCGCAAAAAGTATAATAGTATATCTGAGCTGCAAGTTAATGGATAAACGATCAAAGCGGATAGGTGGAGATTTTGCCTCTTCTAGACAGGGAGGTACTTGAGAAGTATGAGGAAGCTGGCAGAATAGCATCCAAGGTTAGGAAGGAGATCGCCAGAGTTGTCAAGGAGGGGATGCGCATAATCGAGGTTTGTGAGATGGCTGAGGCCGCTATTCGGAGGCTTGGGGGGAAGCCAGCCTTCCCCTGCAATGTCTCCGTTAATGATGTCGCCGCACATTATACTTCCCCTCCAGGAGATGAGAGAAGAATTCCCAGAAAATCGGTTGTGAAGATCGATGTAGGAGTGCATATTGACGGATACATTGCCGACACAGCCGTCACCGTATGCTTCAATCAGGAGTATATGGGCATGATTCAAGCGTCTAAGGAGGCATTGGAGGCCGCTATTCGGACTATTCGGCCTGGAATCTCCACTTCGGAGCTCGGGTCGAAAATCCAAAAAGTTATTGAGAATATGGGATTTAAGCCCGTCTCCAACCTTACTGGGCATCAGATTGGTCGATACGCAGTTCATACTGGTAAATCCCTACCGAATGTTTCCCACGTATCCTTCAGAAAGATCCATGAAGGAGAGGTTTACGCTATCGAGCCCTTCGTAACAACTCCTGATTCTGAGGGAAGAGTGATCGAAGGTTCAGAGGCGCACATATTCAGATTTTTGAAAAGGAGAGGCTTGAAAACTGGGGTATCTAAGAATTTGCTGAGGTGCATAGAGAAGAATTATAGAACATTACCATTCGCCAAGAGGTGGCTTGCGAAGTGCAGGTTTATGAGCGAATCATCATTTAGGGAGCTTCTTGAATCCAGATGTATAATGGCTTATCCGGTCTTCATCGAGGCAAGTGGAGGATGGGTAGCTCAGTTTGAACATACAGTGTACATAGATAAGAGCGGTGCTGTCGTATTGACGGAGTAGAGAGACCGCTATAGCTCGTAACGTTCTCTCTTCTTCTCTTCCTCGTCGGCCTTCCTAAATATCATATATATGAAGGTAGGTTCCTTACATTTCGGGCATAGATCCGCTTCCTTCAAGATGTAATCTCCCTCCTTGAATTTCCTTGTGGTTTCGAAGCCGCATTTAGAGCATCGTATAACCGTGAAGACTTCCGGCTGCTCGAAACCAGTCTTTGGAGGTCTCGTCTTCATCTGGAGAATCATATAAACTGATAAAGTGATGGCGCTTATGCTTAGGGTGAATGAGAGATAATCCACATATCCTTTCTCTCTATATGTTTTGAAGGCTTGTAGCAACGTTATTAAGGAGAGGAGCATCAAGACTATTATCATCGATACGAAATATACCTGCGTTCTCCTTATATCGCCGGAACTCTTACTCATAAAGGTCTCCTACTGAGCTATTCCAATAGTATTTCCTATACCTGCAATTATGACGCTGTCTCCTTCCTTGGTAGTCTCCCGAACAATTCTCTTTATCCTATCTATAACCTCGTTGACACTATCAGCTATTTCCTTCCTCATAGTTGAGACGACATCACCTATGCCTTCCTTCACCAAGATTGCGCTTAATGGAATCTTATATTTCGTCGCGACTTCCTCAACCTTATACTTGTCCACTCCAGGCCCACCTATAGCTACTCCTGTTCCCTCAACAACCTCGCCCGGCTTCTCCCCTTCAAATTTCTGAGCAGCATCGATAACTATTATTCTGCTTATCTCCCCTCCTTTCTCCTCAAGAAGTTGCCTTATAGCCTCACCTGGCTTGCCCACATTTCCTCCAGGCCCCTTCGCTTTCAACACGTATGCGACTCGTCCCTCCAGCGGAACCCTTCCAACAACAGTGTCATCTACTATCTCATATGATTTGCTTCCGTGCATTAGCCTAGCGGCGATGAGCGGGCCTATCCCATCACCTATTGGCTGTCCATTCTTGAAGGCAACGAGGGCTCTCGCGTAAGCTTTAGTCTCCATCATTATCTGCGGAAGAATCATCTGTAGCTGTAGTATAATGTAGAAGCTTGAAGTTTTCTTTCCTATGAGATAGTAGTGCCTTACGGCCTTGTATATTTGATTCAGAGCCATCGCCGCTTCGATCATGTTTGTTAAATTGTTTATCTGAGCCTCATCAGCGTCGGGGACCATCAGCTTAACTTCCTCTTTAAACTTAAAGTCTCGAACATTGATTAAGTGTTCAAGCCGCCTTATTATTCCGGAAGGATCCAGATCAACTGGAGGAATGTAGACATGTTCAAGAAGCCGGTCGATCCTATCCGTCGGGTCACTATTGCCTTTGCTAATACTCTTAATAGTTGATATTGCTATCTCCCGTCCACGGTCTCTCATTAGCTTAAGTCTGAAAAGCGATCCCTCAATCTCCTTAAGCATTATCTTAACTTGAATCTTCTGTCCATAGAACATGTAGAGAATAAAGAATGCTAGCCAGAGAACCTGTAGAATCATCGCTACTATATTGTCTTGAAAGGGAGCCTGCGAAGTGAAGGTTGACTGGATATTCATTAGTATTACGGCACCGATAGAAAAGTGAAGAATCCATTAAATAAATTTTGAGTAAAGAACCGAATGATCGGCGGAGCAATCAAAGATTTACTGCTTCTTTTCAATCACTATCGAAGCGTAGCCTACTATCGCTTCAGAGGATCCTTGAACGTCATAGCTAGTTGCATACTTTAACAACCTACCCCCAGATGCTCCCATCTTCTTCGCGGCTATAATCATCGTGGCAACCGGGAGGCAACCGCACATAGTATAGTTGTTTTCGCGAACTGATCTAACAAGTCCCTCCGCGTCTAAGGATAGTATCTTATCGATTAGGGACTTATCGGTCTGATAAATCCACCTTAAAACCTTTTCAATAGGTCTTGTTCCAGCGGGCGTGTAGCCGTAAATGGCGCCGTAATGCGTGAAGTCTGTGCTACCGAGCACGACGATGTCTCTTCCAGTCTCTTTTGCAGCTTTAGAGATCGCGTCTCCAACATTCACGCACATATCATAGTCTCCATAGCCAACCGTGATGGGAACTATCCTGAAGCCCTCGCCATACACGTACTGCAGGAAGGGGAGCTGAATCTCTATGGAGTGTTCTCCCTCATGCGCAGCTGGATTTACATCCACAAAATCTGAATGCTTAACGATGCTCCTCGCGAGCTCCGCATCAACATTCACATCACCCATGGGCATTCTCCAGACGGCATCAAGCATAGTGGCGAATCCGGGATTCCCAGAATGGCTAACCCCCAAAATCACGAATGTTTCTGGCCTTCCATCCTTCGCCAAGTAATAATACGCATGAGATGCTATAGGTCCCGAGTAGATGAGTCCAGCATGGGGGACAACGGCGCCGACTATTCTGCGCATTCCACTCTCAGATACTCTGGGCTTATCGCCAATTCCATGTTTTGAGAGGAAGCACTGTTCGATCTCGTGTCTTTCCTCCTCAGCTTCGAAGGGATGGAAGCCCCATGCGGAAGGTCTTCTAATATACATGCATGTCTCCTCAAGTTACATTTATACATCATGATATAAAATAGTAATTTCACAGAGCCTTACGAGAGGAGGGCATCTTGAAGGAGGATATGTCTCCAACGGAGATTCAACTCTACGAATATCTAAGAAAGGCTGGCGAGGTTCCGACTTCGAATATTCCGAGGAGACTGACGGGGGCGCTTCCCAGCCTTATCAGAAAAGGGCTTGTTGAGGTTTATAAGAAGCAGACAATTCTCTGGTCGGCGAAAAAGACAAAATTCGTCAGGGTTAAGATGCTGGAGGCAACTGTTAAATAGCATATTTTTAATCGAGAATTTTAGCTATAGTTTTTTCATCCATAACATATAATTAGGATCTGAAGCAAAGATCTTGTTCAAATCTCATCTCTCACCGGCTCGTGATGTTATGACCGGGAAGAGATCGAGGTTAGAGATATATCTTGATGTTCTTGAGGAGATAAATCGAGGAGTCAATAGGCCGACGAATATCATGTATAGATGCAACTTGTCATGGCGTCCCCTCAAAGAGATCTTAAGATCTCTCATGGAAAAAGGCTTGATTAAGGAGATTAAGCAGGACAATCATAGATGCTATATTCTGACGGAAAGAGGAAGAAACGTGCTATTCAGCCTTAAAAAACTAATGTACATATTTTATTCTCCGAGAGGAAAAGAACATATGAGTAATCTAGCGCCTTCAATACCAATGCAATATTATCGTTCAGTCTAAAACACTCTATTCCGATAAGAATAACCTAGAAGATCGCAGCTTTACTTGGTTTCTCTTAAGGATCGATGCGTAAGCAATCGTTCTCTCATACGTAATTTATATTTTCCATGCTTTAGGTTTTTTAGTTGGAGGAGCAATAAATATGGGGTTTAAGCTCTCATTCTAAACTGAAGAATTCGCACTAACGGGAAATAGCTAATTTTCCTTCTTTCAAGTAATTAGCCATGAAGCGATAATTTTCCAAGATTATTGGTGAGGTTTGAGAAGATTAGAGACTACTAGTTCCTTTGATATGCTGCATAATTTTTGGTCTGCAGTGTAAAGTGTGGCTTTCAGTTTCATCGCTGCCGCTATGTACAGGGAATCATAGATTGTTATGCCTTTTGTTAGAGATATCTCAGCGGCTTCATTTGAGAGTTCTCTGGTTTCAAGTATGTTTATAGCGTCATATATCTTTGTCAAGTCCTGAATTGCAGATTTTGCCTCCTCTATTTCTAAGTCCCTGTGGATTCTGGTATGCTTCCAGATGGCGTTTAGGCTTTCAGCCAGAGCTATATCCACAGTATATAGGGAATAACCATCCTTAAGGTACCTCTTTATCGTTTTCCTAGCTTCTCTAGAGCCAGGCTCATCCGTGACGAGCTTCACTAGGATGTTTGAGTCTAAAACGAGACTTATTGCTCTCTATCCTCCCTGATGAGCCTTGTCGAGTCCACTCTTAACCTTCTTCTCTCAGCTCTTAACTCTACGTCTTCAATAGTTCTGATAAGCTCTAAGTGTTTGACTCTTTCCTCAATGAAGAGCCTAATCTCTTCACTCCACTTAACAGGAAGCTTCTTCATCCTCTCCTTGAGCTCACGCGGTATTCGTATAGTGAAAGTCGAAGACATGGAGACTTCACCTTTTTCAAAATACGATATGCAACACAAATTATTAAACAATTTTGTTCTACATAATGTAACTCTCTAAGTGTTTTTACAGTATTGTTTCTCAGCCATTCTTTTCACCTTAACATTCGATCCATCATTCTCTTCCGCTCTTCATCTAGATACCGTAGGTAGCGTGCATTTGTATATGATGCCGCGCATGAGCCACCAGCAACCATAGAATGGGAATAAATTTTAATGTTTAATTCTCTACAAGCCTAGTAAGAAGTATAATATCATGAATCCTGCGGGGTAGTCAGATTCTTTTTTGAGGAAGAAAACATGTTGTTCTAGACTCTAGAAGTAATTATAAGTGATCGGCAATACGAATAAGCATTTTCTTGCTAGGACTTTTTAGCTTGAAGATTCCACGTAGTATGAAATACATAATTAGCATTATGTAGAAGGATGTGCTTACGACTTCGCCTACAATCACATCAACGGTCTTTCCATATCTGAAGATTATCTTGAGTGGGGCTTCCCTCTCTGGAAAGACTAGCATCGTATTCGGCCCTGCAAGGAATATCCTAACTCTCCTACCTACATCTTTAATTATTGCTTCCCAGCCCGGATGATACGTCATCTTGAACCATACGGCATCATCCGGCGATAGACTGGATAATGCTATCTCATACTCATCCGTAGAGATCACTGTTAGGTTTCCATGGCTAATCGACTCTGTAGAAGCAGTTCTCTCCGTCTGAAATGTGAATAGGTGAAGGAGATCTACGAGTAGACGGGCCTCATCGCGATCATTATTTAGCATCACTAGGTATGGAATGTTTATTCCGCTCCAGAAGATCCATCCATTAAACTTCTTTAACCTTACGATTACTGGTTTTCCATACTCATCCCACACTAATGCCTCAGCATTCACGTTAAGTTCCTCAGCATGTGCAACTACTGTTTCATTCGTTCCCTTAATTTTGAAGACCCCAACTTTTTCAAGGAATGGTGATGGAACAAGTTGGAGACTCGATTTTTCCTCAGATATCCTTTCAACCGGAAACATATCCTTGATCTTCTCAGAGAGCATAGGCGGAATGCTACTTATATCAAATAGAACCGTGCCTCCACTCCTCAAATATGAGGTTATTAGGGTGAAGTATCTATCTTCATCCCTCAATCCCATATCCGAGATGTATATAAGGTCAAATCGGCTCAGTTCCTCATCTGAAAAATCTTCGAGATATCTTCCCCCATTCACAAGTATAGGCTCAGATCCGCCAGATAAAGCCACCGAGATGAAGAGTTGAATGTATCTATCAACCGGTCCGATATGAAGTACAAGCCAAGAATCTTTAGAAAGAACCTCAACTATTGATGAGTTAAAGCCGGAAACTTCATACAGTCCCTGTATATCCGTTTTCCTTAACCCATCAAACATAACTCCCTTGATGTACCTGACGTTATAATTCCTTGAGAAGTAAGGTAGGCATGCATTCTCTTGACTATACATGATGTAGTACCAGAAGATATATGCGAATTCGTTTAGTACATACATGCTCTCCACTGAGCCTCCCCCCGACTGCCAGACGTTAGAGACCAAGTTTAATCCGTAGCCGCCATCCACACCTATCCTCTCACCAATCCTTATCTCACGCTCCAGGTTCTCATCCCAAGGCGGGATCGGCGACGCCTCGAAGGGCTTAACGAATAGTATAAGCGGTGTAAATATCGATGTCAGAATGCATGAGAGTACAAGAGCCAACAGGATAAACCTATAGAAGCTGCGTCTCCTATTCTTTACTTGTTCCTTCAAAATCAAATCGTATATCCTCAATAGAGCTGAGATTGAAAAGCCTCCAGCTAATGATCCGAAGAGCGAGAAGAACAATGCGGCTCGCTTCATTGGCAGAAAGGTCATTCTGTAGCCCAAGCATGGGAGGAAGCAGAGTGATAATGCAGCTATGGCCATGTAGACTCCATCGGCCTGAGGGGTCCGCCATAGCTTAAGGAGGAAGAATAAGCTTAAGAGTACAAGTGCGAAGTGACATATGCCCGGCGTCCTACTTGAGAATCCTCTAATTCCGCTGATCCACATGAGCTGCTCATATGGGGAAGGGCGGATAATGGTTGATTTGATGAGCGTATGCGCCCTAGTCAAGATTATCGATCGGCTAGTCGTGACGCTTACATAGAATGGTATAAGCCACCATGCAGCTGAAGATATCGCCGAGACTGCCATGATCAAGGCTGACTTCAGAAGTGTTAATGTGTACTTCGGAGGCTGATCTTCTCTTCCTACAATAAAGAGTAATTCTGGCGTTCGTATCGTCATGAGAATCGAGATGATGATGAAGAAGATTACGAGGTACAAGGCATTCGATACGTATGTAAGAATTACAATCCCATACGTTAATCCTGCCAAGACCGCGTATTTCAGATTCCTCAGCCTTAGGCTTCTGATGTATAAGGCTAGGGGAAGCGGTGAGATCAGGAGGGATGAAATATTCGGGTAGGAGCCAACAGCCCAATAACTGTAAATATTATAGGATGTGATTAGGAGGATTGAGGAGAAGATTGAGCCAGAACTCGGGAGACCAATCTCTCTGGCGAGAAAATAGATTGAGGCAGCTCCGATAGCAAAGATAAGTGGTGTATAAACCTTAACTGTCAAGAAGATTACTTCATTCTTCGGAAGACTTGGAAATATGCGGGAAAGAAGTAAACTGAGCCCGGCGAGGGAGTAGTGGAAGAGCCCAGGGTAGATCTTTAGAAATGGAATTCCGAAATACCAGTATGGATTCCATCTCGGCACCGCGGGCAGGTTATCTATTATGATTCTAACCCTTGAAAGATGCATAGCGACATCAGATCTATTCGTTGGGCCGCTGAAATAGTATGAAGCAATCAGAGCGGCCGCAAAGACAACGATTATGATGTCTCTAATTCCCTCGTTCGTACTGTGCACCATCCTCTCTAAGGCTCAATTCGTAATCTTTGCATCAAAGAGATATTTTTCCCCTTAAGACATTTTTAGCTTTATCAATCATTCATAACCTGGAGAATTCGGTAACTTCTTTATCTTTGCCGTGCATCATCTTGAGATTAGTGGCAAAAGGATAATCCAAAAACTGCTTCCCATAACCAGATTAGAACAAATAAGATTTAGTAAAATCTGAACCCTCAACTGCTTTTTGCATCTTTCGCTAGGATTCTTCAGATATGCGAAGCTGCTATTTGTCTCGTGACAAACCGGGTTCTCTCAGCATCTACTAAAGCCCTTCTAGTTCCCAAATATCAAGCTTTCAACATCTCCAATCTATCTCTTCAAGAACTGACGGATCACAAAGTTGAGGAAACAAGCTGGAAAAATTGAGATCTCGAAGAAAGAATATCAAAAAGAGACCCGTCCTCATTGTTCTTCTGAACCCTCTACTCATTGTGGAGCGAGCTTTCAAGTTCACGGATCTTCTTTTCAGAGGCGATCGCAGAATCTAAGCTGTCACGCTAAAAGAGACACCTGTTTATAATCCAGAGATAGACGATTCAATACGGTTTGTAAAGAGCCTCGATATGTGGTTTTTATGATCCAGTGCTTATAGCATTAACTGATTGCTGTAAGGATGGGAAAATAAACTGGAAAATACTAGCCAGGAAGATTCTTGAAAAGCTCCTAAAACGAGAAGGTATTTTTTAATTCTATTTTCCTTAAATGCCCTTTTTATGATACTGTTGTATTAGAAAATTCTCGAGAAGTCATCGTAGACTGTTCTTCTGTGGCCAATAAATAAAACTATGACTTTTCTTTCTTCTTGGTTAATCTCGTATATTGCTCTGTAATCTCCTATTCGAAGCCTGTAGAATGAGGAATGCCTAAGGTGTTGACCTTTCTCTTCGGGGGATTCCTCAAGCTCCCTTAGACGATTCTTAATCATAATCCTTAAAGGATTGCTAAGGTTCTTTAAGAACTCTGCAGCTTTTGGATGTAGAAAAATTTTATACTTCAAGATATCTCCTCTAGCGGCACTAGAATCTCAGGCTTCTCCTTAGCCTCTTTGCTCCTTTCAACCAACATCTTGTAGAACTCTCTTGTACGCTCTCTCTCCTCATACAAGGCTACAATAGTCTTTATAGCGTCACTTCTACTCTTGAATCTCCCCTCTGCCACCCATTTATCGATCTCCTTTACGAGTTTTTCGGGCATCCTTACCTGAACCTGCTTCATATCATTCTCCTCAAGTAAACATAAATGTTTACATAAATAAATATTATCTTCGAATCAACTAAAGTCTTCTAAATATCATAGATCACTGTAGGTAGCGTGCGTTTGTATATGACGCCGTCATCAACTATAGAATGGGAATAATTTTAAATGTTAAATGTTTAATTCTCTACGAGTCTCCGGGTAAGAAGTATGATGCACGAGCATTGCGGAGTAATTGGAATATTCTCTTTCAAGGAAGAAGACATAGTTCCTGCACTCATTACTGGCCTGGAGGCTCTCCAGCATAGGGGACAGGAATCTTGGGGAATATCCGTTCCTAATGCTCCTCCGTTCAAGCGATCAGGTGTAATCTCTCAATCGATCGACAGGGAAATAGAGAATATAAGTAAATTGAAGGGAGCTGTCGGGATTGGACATGTAAGATATTCCACAACCGCCAAGTCAACATTGAAAAACGCTCATCCCATAAAGATTGGTTCATCAAATGATTATGGTTTCTGTATAGCGCATAATGGGACGCTTGAAAGAGATCTCTTGGCGGAATATCTTCGAGAGAAGGAGTTTTCATTTTCCACTGGAAGGACAGATACGGAGCTCATGGGCTTGGCTCTTTATAAGAACTTAAAGGATGGTAGGAATTGGGTTGAGGCTTTTAGGAAGATAAACCCATACTTGAACGGTTCATTCTCAATCGTTGTTCTCACAAATAAGAATGAATTAATAGCTGCGAGAGACGAGAGGGGATTCAGACCATTATGTCTCGGATGGCATGAAGAGAAGTCTTCATATGTAATTGCCTCTGAGAGCTGTGCTCTGGATGCAATAGGCGCGAGGTTTATCAGGGATGTAGAGCCGGGAGAGATAATAAAAATAGACAAGAACGGGCTGACCTCAGAGAGATTCTCAGAGGAGAAGAGACATGCACATTGTCCATTCGAATATACGTATTTTGCAAATCCAAGTTCACGAATAGAAGGAATCAATGTTTACCTCGCTAGGAAAAATATTGGGAGAATACTAGCTGAGATTTATCCCCTTGACGGCGACATTGTCATTCCAGTTCCAGACTCAGCTAGGCCAGCTGCTCTGGGCTATTCAGAAAAATCCGGAATACCATTTGAAGAGGGGTTAATGAAGGATCGCTATAGAAAGAAGGGAAGCTGGAGAAGCTTTATTGAACCTAAAAAGAGGGAGAAAGTAGTATCGAATATACTGGCAATCAAGGATGTTATAGAGGGGAGGAGGATAATACTAATAGATGATAGCATAATAAGAGGAACGAGCTCAAGGATAATAATCAAGAAGAAGCTGAAGTCAGCGAAGGAAGTCTCATTTCTCATAACATTTCCGCCAGTTATGTATCCTTGTTATGCTGGAATAGATTTCCCGACGCAAAGAGAGCTCTTAGCATATAGAGTCTGTAAGGGAATAAAGAATCTTGATGAGATAAATAAAAGAGTGGCAGAACACATAGGCGTGTCATTCTTAGGATATAATAGTGTTGAAGGCCTAAGTCGAGGCATAGGACTACCGCTTTCAGAGCTTTGTCTCTCATGTACAACTGGCGATTACAGCTGTATGAAAAGAAAACCCAAATTTAAAACAAGAAAAGAAATGAAGAAATAGCCTGCATAGCCTTGGATTTAATAAATATAGAGGGCTCATGTGATTTCCTTGAATTACCGGGTTTAAGTTTCGATCATGGAGAGTGACTATACTATTGGAGATCGCGATAAAAACGGTTAGCTTGACTAAAAGATTTGGTGATCTCACAGCCGTAGATCACATCAGCTTTGAAGTACGGCGGGGCGAAATATTCGGCTTCTTAGGACCTAACGGAGCTGGCAAGACTACCACTATCAGGATGCTTGTGGGCTTAACTGCGCCTACTGAAGGAACCGCGATAATAGATGGCTACGACATCAGAAGCGAGATCCTAGAAGTTAAAAAACGTGTAGGCGTAGTTCCTGAAGCATCCAACTTATATGATGAGTTAAGCGTCGAAGACAATCTGCTCTTCATGGCGGGATTGTATCATGTGCCGAGGCTGAAAAGAGAAGAACGCGTTCGGGAGCTACTTAAATCTTTTAATCTTTGGGATAGAAAAGATACGAAATTTGGTAAACTCTCAAAAGGCTTGAAGAGGAGGCTGACTATAGCTGCATCTTTAGTTCATTATCCCAGAATAATCTTCTTAGATGAGCCTACTACGGGTTTAGATGTTATGAGCGCCCGGTCATTACGTCTTCTCCTTAAGGATCTTAGAGAAACAGGAGTCACAATCTTCCTTACAACTCATTATATTGAGGAGGCGGATCAATTATGCGATCGCATAGCAGTAATAGTGAAAGGCAGGATTGTAACTATAGATACTCCTGAAAACATGAAGTCAATGGTTCAGGATATTCCAGTAATAGAGGCTCTTTTTGACTCTCCAATCAACAAATCTATGATCAAGGATTTCGGCATTTTAGAAGAAGCTTGGATAGAAGGTAACAGAATTAGAATTTTCGCCGGGGAAGTCACTGAAGTCTTAGAAGCACTAATCAACTTTGCAACCACATACAAACTAAAAATAGTCGGGGTTAACACGGTGAAGCCCGGTCTGGAGGAAGCCTTCGTTAAATTGACAGGCTTGAAGCCTGAAATAAT
>JAGGUU010000052.1 GCA_021158305.1 Candidatus Bathyarchaeota archaeon | reverse complement strand
GGTTGTGAAAAACACATCTACATCTGTTATAATGCTTAGCGATCTAACAAAAGACGTAACGGAACAACTATTCGAAGCTTTAGAACTTGGAGCAGTAGATTATATCCCTAAACCTTCAAGTAACCTTCTCGATGGTATAAGCTACCTTCAAGCGGCTGCTAATGAGATTATTTCAAAGATTAAGATAGCAGCCTCAGCGAATATTTTGGGGACGATAAGATCTGGTGATGAATGCTTAGAGGCTAAATCTAGCTTAGGAAACAAGGTTGTAGCCATCGGAGCTTCTACAGGAGGCCCTCAAGCATTAACATACGTATTGACTAAACTTCCTCCGAATATTCCTCCAATCCTCATTGTCCAGCACATGCCTGAAGGCTTCACAAAGCCATTCGCCGAAAGACTGGATAGAATATGCAAATTCAAAGTTAAGGAAGCTGAAGAAGGCGATTATGTCTCTAAGAATCTTGTTCTCATAGCTCCCGGAGGATTCCACATGACTGTTTCAAGGACGGGCCGCATACACCTAGAAGACGGACCGTTAATCCACTATGTTAAACCTGCGGTTGATCCAATGATGGAAACTGTTGCTAGATGTTATAAATCAAAGGCGATTGGGGTTTTACTAACAGGTAGTGGAAGAGATGGAGCATTAGGAATGAAAAGAATAAAAGAAAATGGTGGTGTAACGATCGCTCAAGACGAGAAGACAAGCGTCGTCTTTGGAATGCCGAAAGCAGCTATAGAGGAAGGATGCGTAGACATCATATTACCTCTACATGAAATCCCCCTAGAAATTATGCGGAGATGCAGAGAATGAACGGAGAAGAAATGGAGATATTTATGCAAGAGACGGAAGAGCATATTGAATCTATGACTAAGCACCTGTTAGAGTTTGAAAGAGATCCTAAGAATGTTGAAGCTTTAAATGAAGTCTTCCGCTCCGTCCATACGCTTAAGGGATCATCAGGAACCATAGGATTCATGGATCTTCAGGAATTAACCCATAAAATGGAGGATCTCCTTGACGGCATTCGCAAAGGGCTGATAAGTCCATCCCCAAATCTAATGGATGTACTTTTCGAATGCATAGATGCTTTAGAAGAAAGAATAAACAATCTAAAGAAGGGAAAAAACAAAGAACCTACATTCTCTCATCTTATAAAAAAGCTTGAGCATTTAATGAGTGATAACAGAGGCGCGAGTCCTAGAAAAGAGGGTCAGAAGAAAAAGATTTTCTATTTAAATAAAGATGAGATTAAAGAGATAGAAAAAGAGATTGTCTCACTTAAAGATGGAAAGAAATGTTTCATTGTTATTGTTGAGCTGGATAAAGATTGCTTCTTCAAAGCGGCAAGAGCCTATATGATAATTAGAAACCTTAAAGAAAACGGAAGGATAATACGATGTTTCCCGGATGTTGAAAAGATAGAAAACGGAGAGTTTGATGACACATCCTTCATGGTTCTCATAGAGACCGAGCATAGAGAAGAAATCCGAAGACTTGTAGAGCAGATTCCAGAAGTGGATGACGTAAAAGTTAGAGAGATTAAATCTCCGGAAGAACTGGCTAGGTACTTTTCAACTAAACCTTCGCAACTCGAAGAAAAAGACGTAAAGAAAGAAGTTAGAACTAGATTAGAAGTTGATGTTCATTCTCTTCAAGCGGTTAAGGTCAGCATGAAGCAACTAGATGAACTGATGAATTTGGTAAGCGAGCTCGTAGTAAATAAAAATCAGCTTTTAAAAATCTCATCATATCATAGACTGGATTTCTTGGATACGACGCTTGAAAGTATCGATAGAGTAACCTCTGAACTCCAAGATTTAGTAATGCGTATCAGGATGGTTCCATTGGAACAAGTATTCAATAGGTTTCCACGTTTAGTAAGAGATATCGTTAGAAAGAGTGGAAAGAAAGTTAACTTCATCATGAAGGGAGGAGATGTAAAAGTTAATCGAACCGTGCTTGTTGATATAGGAGAACCCATCCTCCACTTATTACGTAATGCGGTGGATCATGGAATAGAACCTCCAGAGGTAAGAAAGAAGAATGGAAAGCCAGAAGAGGGCTTGATAAGGTTAATTGCTGAGAGAAAAGGAAATAAGGTTATAATCACGGTGGAAGATGACGGGGCAGGTATAGATCCGGAGAAAATAAAAAAGAAGGCGTTAGAGAAAGGGATTATCAGCGAAGCAGAAGCTAGAGCGATGACTACTCAGCAACTCATCGATTTAATATTCCTACCTGGATTTTCAACATCAGAAAAAGTGACAGAAACCTCTGGAAGAGGAGTAGGCATGGACATAGTAAAAACCAGAATAGAGTCCTTGGGAGGCACGGTCACGCTAAATTCAACTCCCGGAAAGGGAACAAAGATCACTCTTGCCTTACATGACGCTCCACTTAAATTAACCGTCGTCAAAGCAATGCTAATAAATGTTTCAGGAGAGACATATGCGATTCCACTAAATCTGATCGCAGAAGTGATGAGTATTAGAAGGGAAGAGATAAAGAAGTTAAAGGGAAGAGAGGCGATAAACCTTCGAGGTCAAATAATACCTCTATTTCAGCTCCGAGAATTACTTAATCTTCCAAGAAAAGAATCTGACAGATATACGATATTAGTTATTAAAAGAGAACCATATAACTTTGGGATAATAATAGACTCCATAATAGATATGCGAGAGATAGTTGTTAGGAAACTGGAAGGCCTCGTAGAAGGAATAGAAGGATTAAAGGAAGCAACAATTCTCGAAAATGGACAAGTGATTCTCATTCTAGATCCAATAAGTCTACTCGATAAAACAAGGCGTAAAAAGACATCTTTACAACCAGATACTTGCATTTCAGAACCTTGCAATCTTATCTTAGCAAAATAAAATGCTGGGTTCCATCCTTTATTGGAATAGTCTGTCAGCTATGGGTTTCCCCTTTTCTTCTCTTTCACATTCATCTCTGATTTTCATTAACTGATT
Organism: Candidatus Bathyarchaeota archaeon; assembly: GCA_021158305.1. GTDB lineage: Archaea > Thermoproteota > Bathyarchaeia > Bathyarchaeales > DTEX01 > B63. The sequence goes on along the minus strand of JAGGUU010000052.1, from coordinate 220 downwards.
GCGCATTGCCAACGATTCTCTGAACAATGAAGAAACGTCTTGAAGATACAAGAAGTAATTTAAACTGTTGGTGTGGCGCCCTGGCCGGGATTTGAACCCGGGTCGGGCGGGCGACAGCCGCCTATACTAGGCCGGACTATACTACCAGGGCTTTTTCTTGAATTTTACTTTTAGAATTCTCCGATATATTTTTTACTTGTAATGGTTCACGGCATATTTT